>DASYSH010000177.1:0-2530 GCA_036003525.1 Gemmatimonadaceae bacterium
GGCTGCGAACCAGATAGTAGTGCGCATCGTCGAGCGCGCGACCGACCGCGTAAAAGTATGCAAACAACAGATGGCGATTGATCAGGCCATCGAGTGACTCCATTCCGGTCGTCTGCTCGAGCGAGCGAATCGCATCACGCGTTGCCGTAAGCAGCGACTTCCATCCGCGGCGGCGCAGCACGCCAACCGTCGCGCACGCGCCGTCGCGCTCGGGACCGGCGCCGATGTAAAACGCCGTCTCGATGCGCCCCTTTGCGGGCACGGTGAACCGGCAGCGCACCGCGTACGACCCCGGACGATGCGTCGCAGCGTCGCCATCGATGACGGTCACTTCGCTCTCGCCGTCCGCCGCGATCGCGAGCGCCACGAAACCGGGCGGCTCCGCGCCGTCGAGCACGACCACGTCACCGACCTTCGAAACGCGATGCGCATCGGACGCAGCGCGCGGCGTGCGCACCCGCAGCTGCCGGTGACCGAGCGTACCCTCGAGTGCGAGCACGATCTCTTTCGCTTCCGTGCCGCGATTCTCGACCGTGATGGCGTACACGGCGCCGGCGATATCCGCGTCGCGGCCGAACGGCGCGAACACGGTTCCGCGCACGACGAGCGAACCCGGCGTCGCCGTAAACGTCGGAAGCCAATGCACTGCCCGCTCCCACACCATCCCTTCAACCGCGAGCGCAGCGGGGCGCCCGTCAATTTCAATCGTCGGACGCGCAAGCGACGCATGCGTTCCGTCGAGAAAATCCGCGTGGCCAGCGAACTCGACGGCCGAACGCGCCCCGCGGTGCAGCACGCCGAGTGCGTGGATTGCCGCATCGGCCGGATGCACGCATGGAATCGAAAGCCAGTGGTTCCCCGTGATCTGCCAGGGAACCGCGGGGAGCGCGTCGTGTGTCAGGGAGGTGTTTGTTCGTGTTTCCATCTTCTTTCGTTATCTTGCCGCGTGTCCGATGCAAACTAGCCAACTGCGGACCGCCCTGCTTCTCGCCGCACTCGCCGGGGCCGCCCTTCTTCCTTCGACGCTCTTCGCGCAGGCCGTCACCGGCGTGGGCGACGACGCGACCATGCCCAAACGGGGCGAACTGCGCTTCAGCGTGCTCTCCGTATGGAACGCATGGTCGGAGCGCTACGGCCAGGGCACCGCGGGCCGGCCCAATGGCTCCGTCGAACCGCTCGGCGTCAATTTCAATCTCGACACGATCGGCATCGCTCAGATCGAGAATCTCAGTGCCGAACAGAGCGCGATTCGCACCCTGTCGGGACTGCCGAACTTCACATCGTCGCTCGGCACGTCGCGGGTGCAGCTGCACGACAATATTCTCTCGACGCCGCTTTCACTCGAGCTCGGGCTGACGAATAGAATCTCAGTCAGCGTGATGGTCCCGTTCGTCACGGCGACGTCGAACGTCGACTTCACGATGAATCCGACCGGCCACGAGGCGACGCTCGGATTCAACCCGACGCTGATCGCGCCGGCGGCGTCCGCCGTGCTCGCATCGGATGCGGCGTTCTTCGCGCAGTTCGACAGCGCGTCGTCGCAGCTCTTTCGCGCGATCACCGCGTGCAACGCGGCGCCCTCGACGGCGGGCTGCGCGCCGATCAACGCCAACCCGGCCGCTGCGCGCGCGCTCATCACCGACGCGAATAATTTCACCGTGCGCCTCGCCGCGGTGTACGGCGGTCGCGGCGGCACAACCGGGAATGTCTTCGTCCCCATTGCCGGAACCGCCGCGCAGACCGCGATCGAAGCGAAGATCGCCGCATACAAGGCGATGTATGCCGCGTACGGAACGACGGGCATCACCAGCACCGGACCGGTCGCCGCCCAGGCACCGCTCACCGCGACCGACATGCAGAACGTCTTCACGAACGCTGCGTACGGGATCAGCGCGAAGCCGCTCGCGACGACCATCATGCGCGGGCTGGGCGACGTCGAGTTCGGCCTGAAGGTGAACGTGCTCGATCCGTTTCACGGCTCCGATAGCGCGCGTTTTTCGCCGAAGGGATTCAACTGGCGCCAGTCGTTCGGCGGGATCTATCGGCTTGGCACGGGGACGCTTCCCTCGCCGGCGGATTTCACGGCGATCGGAACTGGCGACCACCAGAGCAGCATTCAGGTGAAGTCGTTCACCGACCTTCTGTACGGCCCGCACTTTTGGGTCTCCGTCGTCGCGAGCTACACGTCGCAAATGGCCGACCAGCTTGCGATGCGGATTCCGGATTCACCTTCGCAGGTGATCCTCGCGTCGTATCGCCAGGAAACGGTGAACCGGCGCCTCGGCAACACGGTCGATATTCAGGTCACGCCGCGCTGGAATTTCAACGATTACATCTCGCTCGCCGGTCAGTACTACTACCGGCACAAAGCTGCGGATGTGTATTCGGGAACATTCGACGTGTTCGACTTGAATCAGAACAAGCTCACGCTCGATGCGTCGGTGCTCGGCATGTTCACCGAGGCGAGCGAAAGCCGGTTTGGCGTAGGCGCAACGTACTCGACGGTCGGGTACGTGACGCGGCACAAGTC
>DASYSH010000178.1:0-2835 GCA_036003525.1 Gemmatimonadaceae bacterium
ATTCGGATTCGATGTCGAGGCACTGTTCATCGCGCAGAAACACCGGATGGTCGTAAAGCAGACCGCCGTGTTTTTCAAATACGACGACGAGCCGACGACCGTGAAGTTCGCGCAGTCGGCGTTCACGATGGCCGCGGAGCTCGTCCAGGTCCGCATGAACGACTGGCGCGGAAAGTACGACTAGATGGCGCGCCGGCTGATCATCAACGCCGACGATTTCGGATTCACGAACGGCGTCACAGCCGGAATTCTCGAGGCGCACGCCGCCGGCACCGTCACGTCGACATCGATGATGGTGCACTGCCCCGGCTGGGACGACGCGGTTCGCCGCGCCAACGCGACGCCCACGCTCGGCGTCGGATTGCACTTGAATCTGCTCGTCGGCCGTCCCGTCCACGCGGCGCCGACGCTCACGAACCCGCGCACCGGCGCCTTCGCGTCACTTGCGACGATCGTGCGGCGCGCGCTCACCGGCCGCCTGAGCGCCGCGGAAGTCGCCGCCGAGTGCGAGGCGCAGCTCGATGCGCTCTCCGCGGCGGGCATCAGGTGCACGCACATAGACTCGCACCGCCACACGCATGCGCTCCCGGTGATTCGGGGCGCGGTGGCCGCGATCGCGTCGGCGCGCGGGCTGCCGCTGCGCCGTCCCGTGGAAGCACATTCCCGCGCCGGCGATTTCGCGTCGCAGCTGCATCGCGGCGTCATCGCGATGTCGTGGCGCGTCACCAGCGCCGGCGCGCCGCGCACGCGCAGACCCGATCATTTCATCGGCGTGTCGTCGCAGGGATCGGGAACGTTCGCCGCGGATTTCACGCGCGCCATTGATCGCCTCGCGCCTGGAAGCACGGAATTCATGGTCCATCCCGGCCGCGTCGACGACGAACTGATTTCGATCGACAGCTACACATCGGAGCGGGAGCGCGAGCTCGCGGCGCTCACATCGCCGGAGCTGCGCGAGTGTCTACGCCGGGATGATCTCGAGCTCATCGACTTCGCCGCGCTCTGAGACTCCGCGGTTCCGGATGAGCCCGAGCAATTCGAATTGCATCACGACCCACACGGGAATCAGCGGAATCGTCTTCACGAGATACGGCACGTAGTACTCCCGGTACCATGTGCGCGGCATCAGGTCGGTCGACGCGAGATTGACGATGATGAACGCCGCCGCCATCAGCGCCGTGCGCCACCACACGCGTTCGGACACGGCGAACCAGATCGATGTGCCGATCATTGCGATGCTGTACGACGGCGATTCGGCCTGATGATTGAACAGCACGCAGAACACGAGGATCGACGCGAGAAATAGAATGCGAAAATGGCGGCTCGCATACCGGCGGCGCTGCACGGCGAGCGGCAGGAGAAGAATGAGCACGCCGGCGAGCTGCGTGGGCCAGTGCGGCCACTCGACACCCCACCACACGCGGAACTGTCCCATCAGGCCCGCGTAGAGATCGGCGCCGCCCGTGCCGTAGCGCGCGAGCGCGGCCGCATCATGCGTTTCGATCGCATACCACGACGCGTACTGCGCCGCGAGCAGGGCGCGCGACGTGACGATCAGCGGGAGCGCCGCGCCGATGGCGATGACCACGATGAAAATCGCGCCGAAGCGCACGCGCCGGGGATGGAAGAGCGCGATCACCACCGCGGCGACCGGAAAGAGTTTCACGAATGTCGCCGCCGCAATGGCAACCGCGGCGCGCCACTGGCTTTCGTGCTCGAACACCGCCCACGCGAAAATCATCAGGCCTGCGCACAGCGCATTGCTTTGCGAGCGCTGGATATCGCCGAAGACCGCGAGCCACGACAGCGCGAGCGCGATGGTCGCCTGCGCCGGCGGAAGCGCGCGCGTTATGGCCGCGTACAGCGTGACAACGCAGGCGATGGCCCAGAAGATGTAACCCGGCACGGGGGGCAGCAGCGCGAACGGCGACCAGAGAAACGCGAATGTCGGACTGTACTTGAAAAAGTCCGCATGAATCGTCGGGTACGCGGCATACAGGTCCTGCCCCGAGATCAGATGCTTCGATGCGGTGCGGAGGATGAGAAAATTGTTTTCGGGCGAGAACAGCGTGCGCTGGATGCCGACGGCGACCGCACTGAGGACGTAGATCGCAAGCCACCAGGAGAGGGCCCGCGTTCGCCGCGTCGTCGCTGCGATATCGGTCGTGATGGGAGCTGAATCGTTCTCCGCCTGCATCGAAAGAATTTCGCGCCATGTGCGGGTTTTTGGTAGCTAACCGTTGAGTTTTGCCATTGCGGGGACGTCCGCGCCGACCGACTATTCGGCGTCAGTTCCGGCCGACGCCGGTCGCCAATCGCATATGCCGACCACTCCTCCGTTGGCCACAAACACGCCGCTGCCGGTCCGCGCCCACCCCGCGCCATCCGCCCGTTCAACACTCACACGGTTCGCCGTCGTCGCGTTCATCGTCGTCGGCATCACGCTGACGACGGGAAAGCTCGCCGTCGATGCGGTGATTCGCGGCGTGGACGTCGCGGATCAGCGCGACGATCTCACGCGCGCCAGGCTCGCGTTCGACCGCCTCGCAAGCCGCGCGAAGCAGCAGGTTCAGGACTACGCATTCTGGGACGAAACCGTGCGCCTCGCGCAGAACCCGGGCGCGGTCGGCTCCACCGGATTGTTTCGCCGCAACTTCGTGGAGTGGCTTCCCCGGAACGACTACGAATTCATCGACCTGCTCGACGCGAACCGGGCGAGCGTATTCGACTGGTCGGCATCGTCGCAGGTGCGGCAGCCCGCGGAGCTGGTGGGTCCCGCGTTCTTGAATCGCCTCGCGCGCGAGAGCAGCGTCTCCGGATATATCCGCGATGGCC
>DASYSH010000179.1:0-5733 GCA_036003525.1 Gemmatimonadaceae bacterium
GTTACAGACTGGCCGGCGTGGTTCGAGAGTTCGTTGATTCGGACGGATTGCATTGATTCAATAGTTAATGACCGAAGACCGAAGTCCGAACTCCGAAACCGCTGTTTCGGTCTTCGGTCGTCGGACTTCGGTCGCTTTTACTTTCCCCGATAGCTCACCTTGTAAATCGTCCCGCCAATATCATCCGCGATGTACAGCGATCCGTCGGTGCCCTGCGCGAGCCCCGTCGGCCGGTGAATGCGTCCGTCCTTCCCCGGGCCGCCGGCGTCCGAAAAATCAATCGCGAAATCTTCGGACGGTCCGGTCTTTCCGCCTTTCATGGGCAGGAAAACCACGCGGAATCCCTGCTGCGGTTTCGGCGCGCGATTCCATGATCCGTGAAACGCGATGAACGCGCCGTCTTTGTACTGCGACGGGAACGCCGAGCCGGTATAAAACATCATGTCGTTCGGCGCCCAGTGCCCCGGAAAGACGTACTCGGGCTGCTTCGCCGACGCGCAGCGCGTGCTCTGCTTTCCGTCGCCGCCGTATTCCGGCGCCGTCACGAGCTTCTTCTCCTCCGTGGAGAAATAGCAATACGGCCAGCCGAAGTTGTCGCCCTTCAAAATGTGGTTGACCTGCTCGCCCGGATTCTCCGCGTTGTAATCGTCGGTGAAGCCCCAGTCGTTGAGCTGGTCGCGGCCGTGCATCGTCGCCCACAGCGTGTGGTCACGCGGGTTCGTCGTGAGCGAAACTGAGTTGCGCATCCCCGTCGCGAAGCGGACACCGTCCGACGGATGCTGCCCCATCCTGTTCGCGTCGAACGTCCATACGCCGGCGCGCGATTCGAGTTCCACACACGGATCCACGCCGGGTGCCTTTCCTTTGCGATCGAGTTCAGCGGGCTGACACGCATTCGTTCGCGAGCCGACATTCATGTAGAGTGTCGCGCCGATGATTTGAAAGTTGTATGCCGTATGGCCGCCGGTGGCGATGCCCGAGAGCACAGTGTCGGGAGCGCCAAGCGCCGTGTCGCCGGTCGCATACTTGTAGCGGACGATCGCAGTGCCCGCCGACGAATAGAGATATCCGTTCGCGAGGGCGATCCCCGAACCGCTCGCCGGCTTCAGCTTCTTCACGAGATCCGCTTTGCCGTCGCCGTTCGCATCGCGCAGCAGCATCAGCGAGCCGCCCGAGCGCGCGCCGCCGGCCTCGGCGTTCGTCTGGAATGGATTGCCGACTACGAGCAGATCGCCATTCGGCGCCACGACCATATGGCGCGGCGCGCCGACATTATCCGCAAATACCGTGGCGCAAAATCCTCGCGGCAGGGTGAGATGGGCGTTGTCGGCATCGCACGGCACCGCGCGCGAGTGCGCGGGTGCCGCGGCAGACGCGGCGCCAATGACGATGGCGGCGACGGCAAGTGCAACGGCGCGGCTTGGAATCTGGTTGATTTGGACGGATGGCATTGGGTGATGTCCAAGGCGATGGAAGACCGAAGATGGCAGACGGAAGATGGAGATCGGGCGTCTTCGATCTTCGATCTTTCATCCTTTATCGCGGTTCAATCTAATCAGGCGCGGTCCAGCACCTCTCGGACCCTGCGAGCCAGCGCATCCGGCGTAAACGGCTTCGAAAGCAGCGTCGAGCGGCCGCCGTCGAAGTCGTGCAGCTTCGCGACCTCCTCGGAATAGCCGGACATAAAGAGTACCCGGAGCCCGGGACGCTGGCTGCGAAGCCGTTCCGCGGTCACGCGTCCATTCACGCCCGGCATCACGAGATCGGTGAGCAGCAAGTCGACGCGCCCGTTGTGCGACGCACCGAGCGCGATCGCCTCCTCGCCGGAACCGGCCGCGATCACCGTAAAACCGAGCCGCGAAAGAACGCGCGTGGCGAGCTGGCGAACAGCAGGCTCATCCTCGGCGAGCAGGATCGTCTCCGAACGGGCGTCGGCGGACGGACGCTCCAGGACCGGAGCCACGGCGACCGGCTCCGCGTGATGCGGCGGCAGCAACACGCGAAAAATCGAACCCTTTCCCTCTTCGCTGTCCACGAGCACGCGGCCGCCGATGCGGCCGATGATTCCATACACAGTAGACAGCCCGAGCCCCGTCCCTTTTCCCAAGCCCTTCGTGGTGTAGAACGGCTCGAACACGCGCGCCAGCACTTCGGGCGGCATGCCGTGGCCCGAATCCTGAAATTTAATTTCGACGTACTCGCCGTCCGGAACGCCGCGCGCACTCCGCCAGGTTCCGGCGCGCACATGCTTCAGGCTCGCATCGATCGAGATGCTTCCGCCCTCGGGCATCGCGTCGCGCGCGTTCACCGCGAGGTTCACGATCACCTGCGTGAGCTGCCCACGGTCGACGAAAACGTTCGGAAGATTCTCGGCCATGCGCGTTTCGAGCCGCACGCGCTCGCCGATCAGGCGCTGAAGCAGTCCCTCGATGTCACGCACGACCCAGCCGACGTCGAGCGCCTCGGGACGGGCGACCTGCTTTCTGCTGAACGCCAGCAGCTGGTTCGTGACCACCGCCGCATGCTGCGATGCGCGCAAAATCTCCTCGACGTCGTGCCGAATGCCCGCGATGTCTTCGCTCTCGCCGCGCGCCGCGGCGAATTCATTCGTGCGATCGAGCGCGAGGCCGCCGAACCCGATGATCGCGGTGAGGACGTTGTTGAAGTCGTGCGCGATGCCGCCCGCGAGCGTTCCGACCGCCTCCATTTTTTGCGCATGGAGCAGCTGCTCCTCCTGGCGGCGCAGCGCGGCCTCGGCGTCGAGACGAACCTGGACTTCGCGGCCGAGTTCCTGGTTGGCGAGCTGGAGCTCGCGCGTCCGTTCATTGATTCCGGCGGTGAGGCTCGACTGGCGCTCCAGGATCAGATAGACCAGTCCCGCGAACAGCAGGATGATCATGAGACCGGCGGCGCGGATGCCAAGCAGCGAACCGGCGACCGCCGCATTCCATCCGCCGACGGGCGATCCGACGATCGTGAAGTGCCCGTCGGGTATCGTGACGTCGACGCGCACCGGATTGGGTGGCATCGGCGCCTGCTCCGTTCCCATGCGTCTTCCCGCGCGGTCGAGCAGCGCGACATCGAGCTTCTGCACACCGTGGAGCATTCCGGCCACGGAGAGCAGCGAGTCGACATCGACGACGACGGTCGCGGCGTCGGGAAGCGAACGATCGTGCGTGCGGATATGCTGCCGCGCGATGAGGCCGACGCCGCCTTGCGCGAGCGTCACCGGACCCGACATCACGACCGAATCCGTTTCACTCAGGCGCTCCACCGGACGGCTGACTTCGGGCCGGGGATCATTCAGCACGTCGAGATTCAGCGCCTTCTCGTTTCCCTTGAGCGGATAGACCCACCGCACCCGCCCGTCCTTCAGCAGTTCGAGCGCGCGAACGCCTGACGCGCCCTGCAGAAGCCCCTGGGCGAGAACCGGGAACTCGCGGTTCACATCATTCAGCGAATGCGCGCCCTCGACGAAAGCCTTGAGTCCGTTCAGGCGTTCGAGACGGCGCCTGAGTCCGATTGAAATCGTGTTCGAATACGGCTGCAGGCGCAGCATGATGTCTTCGCGCTGACTCTCGATCAGCCGCGATCGCGTCCACAGGTCGACGCCGAACCCGATCGCGAGCAGCACGACGAACGCGCCGAGCGCCGCGCCGACCGCGGCGTAGCGCTCGAGATGCTCGTGTGTTCGCGGCGGTGCGACGGGTTCGCTGATGGGATGCTCTTACGGTGGGAGTGAGCCCGTAAGAATAGCTCCAAAGTGCGGCGACTCGCGAGTTTCAGCCCACTCTGAAGAGCTCGAGCGCGCGGCCATAACGCTTCCTGAGCACATCGTGCAGCGGCTTATTCGACTTATTCGTCAGGCCGGGATCGGACGCCAGTAACCGCTCGGCGCCGGCGCGGGCGATTTCACTGAGCTCGCGGTCTCGGATCGGATCGGCGACGCGAAAGGTCGGTTCGCCGCTTTGACGCTCGCCGAACAGATCACCCATGCCGCGAAGTTCGAGATCGGCCTCCGCGATCTTGAATCCGTCGTCGGTGCCGGTGAAAATCTCGAGGCGTTCGGCGACGTCGGGACTCACGTCGCCAAGGAGAATGCAAAAACTTTCCTCGGCGCCGCGGCCGACGCGGCCGCGCAGCTGGTGCAGCTGGGAGAGCCCGAACCGTTCCGGGTGTTCGATCAGCATCACGGTCGCGTTCGCAACGTCGATGCCGACTTCGATCACCGTCGTCGAAATCAGGATGTCGATGTCGCCATCGCGGAAGCGGCGCATCGTGTCGTCCTTCTCTTCCGAGTCGAGACGCCCGTGCAGCAGCGCCACGCGTCTGCTCGCGAAGCGACCGGCGCGCAGCGCTTCGTACTCCTTGGTCGCGGCGCGCAGCGCGATCTTGTCGCTTTCGTCGATGAGGGGAAATACGATGTACGCCTGCCGCCCCTTCCCGACCTGCGCGTCGATGAAGTCGAACACTTTCGCGCGCCCTTTTTCAGCGCGGCGCACCGTGGTGACGGGCTGACGGCCGGGCGGCCGCTCGTCGAGCACGCTCACGTCGAGATCGCCGTACAGCGTGAGCGCGAGCGAACGCGGGATCGGCGTGGCGCTCATGAGGAGGATGTCCGGGCGCTCCCCTTTTTTCCCGAGTGCAAGACGCTGCTCCACGCCGAAGCGATGCTGTTCGTCGACGACCGCGAGCCCGAGACGCGAGAAGTTCGTCGCCTCCTGCACGAGCGCGTGCGTCCCCACGACAACAAGCGGTTCGGTGCTCGCGAGCCGCGTCGCGGCGGCTTTCCGCTCGCGCGCTGTCAGCGTTCCCGTGACGAGCAGCGGCGACATGCCGAGCGGCGCGAGCAGCGTGGTGAATGTGCGCGCGTGCTGCTCCGCGAGCAGTTCGGTCGGCGCCATGATCGCGGCCTGATAATCGTTTTCAACCGCGAGCAGCGCGGCGAACAGCGCAACGATGGTTTTTCCGCTGCCGACGTCGCCCTGCAGCAGGCGGTGCATGCGCTGCGGGCCCGTCATGTCCTTCACGATTTCGCGCGTCGCGCGCACTTGCGCGCCGGTGAGTTCGAACGGGAGCTGCGATTTCAGCTTCGACGTGAGAATGCGCTTGTTGACGAACGTGATGCCCGCGCGCGCGTCGCGCGCGAGCGCCTTTGCGCGGAGCTGCAGGATGTGCACGCACAGCAGCTCCTCGAATGCGAGGCGCGCGCGCCCCGCGTGCGCCTCCGCGAGCGTTTTCGGCCGGTGCACCGCGCGCAGCGCCTCCGGAAGCGGCGGCACTCCCACTAGCGCGAGCAAATCGGCGGGGATGTATTCCCGGAAATACGGCAGATACTCGTCGAGATGCCTCTCGATGAGTGTGCGGATCTGCTTGAACGAAAATCCTTCGGTCGCGGGGTAGACGGAGAGAACGCGGCCGCCGCTCGTCGCGGTCGCGGAATCTTCCGGTCCGAGATTGACGAATTCGCGCGGCGCGAGCACGCGGCCGTGGAAGAAACGCACCGGACCCGTGAGCAGCAGCGCGTCGCCCTTTTTTATTGCGCGATCGAGAAACGGCTGGCCGGGCCACGACGCCTCGATCACGCCGCTCGAATCCTGCACGACGGCCTGAAACACGCGCAGACCTTTTCGCGTCGGAATCACGCCCTTGGAAATCACGGTGCCGATGACGGTCGCGTCGTCGCCGATGCGCATTTTCGCGATCGGCGTGATGGTGCTCGCGTCCTCGTAG
>DASYSH010000180.1:0-2026 GCA_036003525.1 Gemmatimonadaceae bacterium
TCGATCAAGGTCCACCTGCGACGCGTCCAGATCCTCCTGCTCGAGTCCAATCACGATCTCGACATGCTGAAGGTGGGTCCTTATCCCTGGAGCGTGAAGCAGCGCGTCATGGGGCGCAACGGACACCTGTCGAACGCGGTCACGTGTGATTACCTTGAGAACGATCTCGACCGCGGCGTTCAGACGCTGATCCTCGGTCATTTGAGCGAGCACAACAATCACCCCGAACTCGTCCGCATCGGCGCCGAGCAGTCTCTCGACCGCAACGGCATCAGCCCCCGCCTGGTAATCGCCGAACAAAAGAAAGCGACAGAGGTTTTTACTTATTGATTCCCCGCTACACTCGCGCCGAAATGGGCGCGGTCTGGACTGACAAAAACAAATTTCAGCAGTGGCTCGAAGTGGAGCTGGCCGCATCGGAAGCGCTGGCTGAACTCGGTGTTGTTCCCGCCCAGGACGCGAAACTGCTGCGGCAGCACGCGTCCGTGAACGTCGATCGCGCTCTCGAAATCGAAAAGACCGTACGCCATGACGTGATCGCTTTCACCACCGCGGTCGCCGAATCCATGGCCGCGGCCGGATACGCCGAGGCGTCGCGCTGGTTCCACTACGGGATGACCTCGAACGACGTGGTCGATACCGCTCAGGCGCTTCAGATCGCCCAGGCAGCGAAGATCGTCATCGAGGACATTCACGCGCTCCGCGCCACGCTCAAGCGCCGCGCCTTCGAATTCAAGGATGCCGTGCAGATCGGCCGCACCCATGGCGTTCACGCCGAGCCGATCACCTTCGGCCTCAAGCTCGCCATCTGGTATGAGGAGGCCGGGCGCGACCTGCGCCGCGTCGAAGCCGCCGCGGAAGATCTGCGCGTTGGGAAAATCTCCGGGGCCGTCGGCACTTTCGCGCATATCGGCCCGGAAGCCGAGGAGCGCATCTGCGCCAAACTCGGACTCAAACCCGCGCCTGTGGCGTCGCAGGTGATTCAGCGCGACCGTCATGCGTACTTCATCGCCGCCCTCGCCACAACAACCGCGCTCTGTGAGAAAATCGCGCTCGAAATCCGGCATCTCCAGCGTACGGAGGTTCGCGAAGCCAGCGAATACTTCGCCCGCGGTCAGAAGGGTTCTTCGGCGATGCCGCACAAAAAGAATCCGATCACGAGCGAGCAGATCTGCGGACTCGCCCGCGTGGTTCGCGCCAACGTTCAGGCCGCCTTTGAGGACATCGCCCTCTGGCATGAGCGCGATATCTCGCACTCCTCCGTCGAGCGCGTGATCCTCCCAGACTCCTGCATCCTCGCCGACTATCTGCTGGACCGCACCAACAACCTGGTCGATACGATGTTCGTCTATCCCGACCGGATGCGCCGCAACGTCGATCTCACCAAAGGCCTCGTCTTCTCAGGCCAGTTGCTGCTCGACCTCGCCGCCGCCGGGATGCTCCGCGAGCAGGCCTATGCGCTCGTGCAGCGCTACGCCATGGAAGCCTGGGATTCGGACGGCGATTTCCGCGCGACCGTCGAAGCCGATCCCGAAATCGCGAAGCTCGTCAGCTGCGAGAAGCTAGCCGAGACGTTTTCGGTCGAGCGCCAGTTGAAGCATGTGGATGCAATCTTCGGGCGTGTCTTCGGCGCGGTCACCTAGCACTGTCGATTCGCCCCGCCCCATCGGAGCCCAGCGGTTCCGGAACGCCTTTGAAACGGCGCCGCGGAAGATCGTGAACGACCGCACTCCCGCCGCCGCGGCCGCATGCTGTCCCGCTGAGTCATAACCGACGTACACATCGCTCTGCGCAATCACCGAAGCGAAGCCCGCGAACGATCCCTCCCAGAATTGAACGCGATCAGACGCGCGGGAAGCTTCGACGGCCGCCGTTACCCGGCGCGCCTCTTCCCCGCCCGCCCCGCGGTCCACGCATACGGTTTGGTATCGCTCGCCGATCAGGCGCAACAGTCTGGCCTCGAAATCTCCGCCGATTCGTTTGGATTCGTTTCCGCCAACCCCGAGGCTCACCGCCGCGACAGGCC
>DASYSH010000181.1:0-3308 GCA_036003525.1 Gemmatimonadaceae bacterium
CGTCGGGCTCACCGGTCACATCCATGTGCCGCCGCGCACGAGAAAACAGGTCGTGCTGCGCCGCCCCCAGAAACCGGCGCCGAAAGATTCGGCCGCAGTAAAAAAACCGTGACCGCCGATCGCCGCCGCTCGCTCCCCGCAGTCGGGACACTCCTCGAGTTCGATGGGGTGCGCCGGCTGCTCGCGAATGCGCCGCGCGAGCTCGTCACGGACGTGGTGCGCGCGGTGATCGAAGACGCGCGCCGCGGATCGGTGCCTGCGCCGCCGGCGGACGACGAGCGGGCGTGGGTGGGCGCGATCGAGTCGGCGCTCGCGGATCGGCAGCGGTCCACGCTGCGCCGCGTGATCAACGCCACCGGTGTCGTGCTGCACACGAACCTCGGCAGAGCCCCGCTTGCGAACGCGGCCCTCGACGCCATCCGCACCGTCGCGCAGGGATTCTCGACGCTCGAATACGACGTCGCGACGGGCGCGCGCGGATCGCGTCACGCGCACTGCACCGCGCTGCTCACCGAACTCACCGGCGCCGAGGACGCGCTCGTGGTGAACAACTGCGCGGCGGCGCTCGTGCTTGCGCTGAACACGTTCTCCGACGGACGCGACGCCATCATTTCGCGCGGCGAGCTCGTGGAGATCGGCGGAAGTTTTCGCGTGCCCGACATCATGGCGAAGAGCGGCGCCCACCTCGTTGAAGTCGGCACGACGAATCGCACGCACGCGGACGATTACCGCCGCGCGCTTTCGTCGCGCACCGGTGCGCTTGTCTCCGTGCACCGCAGCAATTTCACGCTCGAAGGGTTCGTGGCTTCGGTCCCGGTGCGTGAGCTCGTCCCGATTGCGGCCGAGTCGAACGTGCCGCTGCTGCATGATTTTGGCAGCGGGCTCCTGCTCGACCTTTCGCCGTGGGGGCTTACCGGCGAACCGAGTGCGCGAGACGCGGTGAAGGCGGGCGCGTCGCTCGTGATGATGAGCGGCGACAAATTGCTCGGCGGTCCGCAGTCGGGAATCATCGCCGGAAAGGCCGCGCACATCGCGGCGCTGCGCCGAAATCCGCTGGCGCGCGCGCTTCGCGTGGACAAGCTCACGCTCGCGGCGCTCGAAGCGACGCTCGCGCTCTACCGCGACCCGGCCCGCGCCGTCACGGCGATTCCGGCGCTCGCGATGCTGACCGCGCCCGTCATGACGCTCGAAGCGCGCGCGAGCAGTCTCGTCGCGATGCTTTCCGCGAACGGCGTGCCCGCGCGCGTGGCGCGCGTGCTGCGCACTGAAGCGACCGTCGGCGGCGGGGCGTTTCCCGGCGCGCGGATTCCGTCGGCGGCGATCGCGCTCGATGTCCCGTCGCCGGAGCAGCTCGAGGCGAGGCTGCGGGGCGGAATGGTCCCGGTGATCGCGCGCATCGCCGATGGACGCGTCGTGCTCGACTTGCGCAGCGTGAGTCCGGATCTCGACGATGAACTCGGCGCGCTCATCACGAGGGCGCTCGCGTGACGGAAGATTCTGCGCCGGAAATGAACCTGGCCCACGCCGGAATCGGCCGCGCGTTCACGGGCGAATTCCAGCGCGTCAGTCTGCGCGCGATCCGCTCGGCGATGTTCATCGACCGCGACGGCACGCTGATCAAGGACATCGGGTACATCAAGAATCCGGACGACGTCGAGCTCATTCCGCACGCGGCGAACGCCGTGCGGCGCATGAACTATGCGCTGCGCCCGGTGATCGTCGTGACGAATCAGTCGGGCATCGCCCGCGGATTGCTGAGCGAAGTCGACTACGAGCGGGTGCGAGCGCGCGTGGACGATCTGCTCGCGGAGCGCGGCGCGTACATCGACGCGCACTATCACTGCCCTCACCATCCCGAATTCACCGGACCGTGCGACTGCCGCAAACCGCGGCTCGGGCTGTTCGAGCGCGCGATCAACGAGCACGCGATCGACGTGGGATCGTCGCTGTTCGTCGGGAATCGCTGGAGCGACATCGAGCCCGCCCTGCACTATCGCGCGCGCGGCGTGCTCGTGCCGAGCGACGAGACGCCGGCGGATGAAATCGAACGCGCCATGCGCGAGGCGGAGGTCGCGCAGACGCTGACCGATGTCGTGCACATGATCCTGCCAGGATGACGGCTCCGTCGCCGCGGCACAACGCGCGACTGGCGATCTTCGCCTCGGGCGGCGGCAGCAACCTTCAGTCGATCATGGACGATCTGGCGTCGCGCGGTGATGCGCGCGCGGCGGAGATCGTGCTCGTTGTGAGCGACCGCGCGGGCGCCGGCGCGCTGGCGAGAGCGCGAGCCGCGCGCGTGCCGGCGGAAGTCATCGCGAATCCGGCCGACGGACCTGCGCTCGTCGCGTTGCTTGAATCGCACGGTGTGGAGCTGATTGCGCTCGCGGGTTACCTGAAGTTGGTTCCGCGCGAGGTCACCGATCGCTGGCGCGGCCGGATCGTGAACATCCACCCTGCACTGCTGCCGAAATTCGGCGGCACCGGGATGTACGGACGCCGCGTGCACGCGGCCGTGATCGCCGCGGGGGAACGCGAGAGCGGCGCGACCGTGCATCATGTCGACGACGAGTACGACCGCGGTGCGATCATCGGGCAGGAACGCGTGCCCGTTGAGCCGGGTGACACCGCCGAATCGCTCGCTGCGCGCGTGCTCGCGGCCGAACACCGACTCTATCCGCGCACCCTTCACGCGCTCGCGGTTAATTTGAAGACGTCAAACGAACGCTGACCTCCACCCACAAGACCAAACGTGCCACGCGCCCTGCTTTCGGTTTCAGATAAGTCCGGCCTTGTCGAGTTCGCGACCGCGCTCAACGACCTCAAGTGGGAACTCGTCTCCACCGGCGGCACGGCGCGCGTGCTGCGCGAGGCGGGACTTCCGTGCATCGACGTCAGCGCGATCACCAACTTTCCCGAAATGCTCGACGGTCGCGTGAAGACGCTGCACCCCGCGGTGCATGGCGGATTGCTGGCGCGGCGGGATCTGCCCGAGCACATGGCGGCGATCGCGGAGCACGGGATCCAGCCGATCGACCTGGTCTGCGTGAATCTCTATCCGTTCCGCCGAACCGCGCGCACGCCGGGAGTGGGCCCGGACGACGTGATCGAGCAAATAGACATCGGCGGTCCGTCGATGATCCGGTCGGCCGCAAAGAATTTTGCCTCGGTCACGGTGGTCGTCGATCCCGCCGATTACGCGCGCGTGCTCGACGCAATCCGCGCCAAAGCAGATGCGATTGTGCTGCGCCGCGAGCTCGCCGCGAAAGTGTTCGCGCACACCGCCGCGTATGACGCCGAGATCGCCGCAT
>DASYSH010000182.1:0-4352 GCA_036003525.1 Gemmatimonadaceae bacterium
AGTGCGCGAAGGCTTCGATCGGTCTTCGCCACGACGATCAGCCCCGACGTGTCTTTGTCGAGGCGATGCACGAGACCGGCGCGCTCTTCGGTATTCCCCTCGGCGAGCGCCTGCCCGCGCCCCTTGAGCGCATTGACGAGCGTGCCCGTCCAGTTGCCGGGCGCGGGATGCACGACCATTCCCGCCGGCTTGTCGACGACCAGCAGCTCGTCGTCTTCGAAAACGATCGAGAGCGGAATGTCTTCGCCTTCAACGGTGCGCTCCGAAATTTCCGGAACATCGACGGCGATTTCGCTGCCGTCCGCCGCTTTGAAGCTGGCTTTTTGTCTTACGCCATCGACGAGCACCGCGCCCGTCGCGATGAGCGTGGCGGCTTGGGAGCGGGAGAGTTCGAGACGACGCGCAACGAGCAGATCCAGCCTCGCAGCGTCGTCCCCCTCAACCCTGAACCGCCGCGTCGTGTCCACTCGGCATGGCAGAACGGGCGGCGCTGTTTCTCTCCAACTTCGCCGTGTCTTCCCTCCACAACACGATCGCCAGCAGCACGGCACCGCAGCTCACCGCCATATCGGCGACGTTGAACGTCGGCCACCGCAACGCGCCGATTCCGACATCGATGAAATCGACGACCCCGCGGCCCGACTTGATCCGGTCGACGAGATTCCCGAGCGCGCCACCGCACACCAGCGCGAGGGCCAGCACGCGAATGCGATCGCCCTCGGCCGTCGTGCGATACAGCTCCCACAGTAGCGCGAGCGCGCCGATGATCAGCGCCATGAAAATCCAGCGCGAGTACGGGCCGAGGTGCAGCCCGAACGCGGCGCCCGAATTGAACACGAGCGTGAGGCGCAGCGTTTCGCCGAGCACTTCACGCGGAACGCGAGACGGCATCAGGCGGTCGACCGCCATGATTTTCGTGAACGCGTCGGCGAGCACCACCGACATGGCGACGCCGAAAAACATACGCGGACTTGGATTACTTCTTTCCATCTTCCTCACGCTGTTTGCACTCGATGCAGAATCGCGCATGCGGCAGCGCATCGAGGCGGTCAAATCCGATTTCACGCCCGCACTGATGGCACTTGCCGAATGTTTCCGGCGAGCGGTACAGGCGGCGCAGGGCCTCGTCGATGTGCCAGAGGAACCGTCCCTCCTGGCTCGCGAACAGAAACGCTTTCTCGCGCTCCATCGCGTCGGTTCCCTGATCGGCCATGTGGAACGAGTATGACGACAAATCGCCGTCGGCGCCCTGCGGCGTCGAGCCGAATGTTTCGTCGTAGTGGCCGAGTTCCTTGAGAACGCGTTTGCGTTCTTCGAGCAAACGCTTCTCGAAGTGCGCGATCTGTTTCTTGGCCATCGGCTTGAACTTCTTGTCGCCTTCCGCCGTGTGCGGCATTGTCAAATGTCCCGTGTGAGAGCGATGTGAGCGGTCATGCCGTCGAGCTCGAGGGCGATGGCCGATGGATCTGACGAGGCGTCGCCAGCGATGACGATCTCGCGTGCCAGCACTTCTCCGGCGATCCATTGCCGGTGCTGCTCGGCGACTGCGCGCAGCGCGTCCGGTCCGGCGATCTGCAGCCGGATGCGGTCGCTTACGGCGAGTCCCGTGTCCTTCCTCAAACGTTGTACCCGGCTAACAATCTCACGTGCGATCCCCTCGGCGCGCAGTTCGGGCGTCACAGTTGTGTCAATCGCGGCAAAACGCGCGCCATCTTCCTGCACCACGAGCGGCCCGCTCGCGCGGCGGTGAATCGTGACCTCGTCCGGCGTGAGCTGATGATCGATTCCATCCACGCCGATCACCACGGGTTCGCCGCGCTCGAAGGCGCGCAGCGTTTCCGTTGAAAGCGTCGCAATCACCGCAGCCGCCTTGGGTGTTTCTTTTCCCCAGCGCTGGCCGAGCGCGCGGAAATTCGGCTTGGCCTCGAGCGACACGAGCGAATCCGCGCTCGACGCGAACTCGACCGCTTTCACGTTGAGCTCGGCCGCGAGCAGCGGAACGAGTTCGCGCACGATTGCATCGACCTGCGCACCGTGACGCGGCAGCACGCACACCATTCGCGCGAGCGGCTGGCGCACATTCACGCCGGCGGACTCGCGCGCGGCGCGGCCCAGCGTGGCGAGCGCGCGGATTTCGCTCATCGCGAGCTCGAGATCCGGTTTCGGCGCAAACGGCTCGGGCCGAACGTACGGCGCGAGGTGCACCGACTCGCCCGCGAGCTCGCGATGCATCCAATCGGTGACGAACGGCGCGAACGGCGCGAGCAGCCGGCATGTCGCGATGAGCACTTCATGAAGCGTCGCGAATGCGGACCGGCTGTCGGCCCCGCGCACGTCCCAGAAGCGTTCGCGCGAGCGCCGCACGTACCACTTCGAAACGTCCTCGTCGACGAATTCCATCACGACGCGCGCAGCTCCCGTCGCGTCGAACTCGTCGAGCAGGCGGTTCGCCTCGGCTTCGACCGACGCCAGGCGCGAGAGCACCCACCGGTCGAGCGCCGGGCGCTGATCGCGTCCCGGATCCGCCGGCGACGGCGACCATCCGAAATTCGCGTAGAGCGCAAACACCCCGCTGTAGAGATTCTTGAGGGTCACGAGAAAGCGTCCCGCGGTCCCGCGGATGATCGCCTCGTCGAAACTGCGCGGCTTCCACACCTGGCTGGCCGTCACCAGAAAGAGGCGCACCGCGTCCGCGCCGTGCCGCTCCATCACGGCCATCGGTTCCACCGCGTTGCCGCGGCTCTTCGACATTTTCTGCCCGTTCGCATCGAGCACGAGATCGTTCACGACGACGTTGCGATATGGAATCGCGCGCGGGTCGACTTTGGAATTCACAGCCGTCGCGGCGGACGCAGGCGCGAGCGAATCGCCGAGGCCCGTCGCGATCGCGAGCAGGGAGTAGAACCATCCGCGCGTTTGGTCCACACCCTCCGCGATGAAGTCCGCGGGAAAATGGCGCCGGAACTGCTCCGTGTTCTCAAACGGATAGTGCCACTGCGCAAACGACATCGAGCCCGAATCGAACCAGGCGTCGATCACTTCCGCCGCGCGGCGCATCGTGCCCTTCCCCGATTTCGCGGGCCACGTGTATGCGTCGATGAATGGTTTGTGCGGATCGAAATCGGCGGCCAGCGCGCGGCCCGACCGCTCCGCGAGTTCCGCGTAGCTGCCGATGACTTCGATCTCGTTCGGATCTTCATCGTTGACCCACACCGGAAGCGGCGTGCCCCAGTACCGGTCGCGCGAGATCGCCCAGTCGATGTTGTTCTCGAGCCACATGCCGAAGCGGCCCGTTCCCATATCGGGCGGCGTCCAATTGACCGCGGCATTGCGCGCGATCATTTCATCCTTGAACGCCGTCGTGCGCACGAACCACGACGAGCGCGCGTAATACAGCAGCGGCGTGCCGCAGCGCCAGCAATGCGGGTACGGGTGATGAACCGTTCCGGCCTTCCAGAGCACGTCGCGTTTTTTCAGTTCGTCGATGATCTGCGGCGCCGCGTCCTTCACACGCATGCCGCCGACGACGGGAATCTCCGCGGGGAATTCTCCGCGCGCGTTGACCGGCTGCAAAAATGCCAGGCCGTGTTTTTTCCCCGCGTTGTAATCGTCCGCGCCGAATGCCGGCGACATGTGCACCACACCCGACCCGTCGTCCGCGGAAACAAAATCTTCGGCGACGATGATCTCGTGCGCACCTTCACCGTACGCGACCCAGTCGAGCGGGCGCTTGTATTTTTCCCCCGCGAGTTCGCGCCCCTTGAACGCCGCGACGACCTCCCACTTCGAGCGCCATTCCTGTCCAAGTACGGCGATCGCGCGCGACTCGGCGAGCACGAGCGTCCAGTCGGTGCGGCCGTTCTTGCGAACCTCGACGTAGGTGATGTCCGGATTCACCGCGAGCGCCGCGTTCGACAGCAGCGTCCACGGCGTTGTGGTCCACACGACAATTCGCCGGCGCGCAGTGTCGGACTTCGGACTTCGGTCTTCGGTCTTCGGTTCAAGATCCAGCGCCAGAAACACACTCGGATCTTCGGTATCCTCGTAACCCTGCGCGACCTCGTGCGATGAAAGCGACGTGCCGCACCGCGGGCAGTACGGAAGGATCTTGTGCCCCTGATACAGGAATTTCTTTTGGTACAGTGTCTTCAGCGCCCACCACACGCTCTCGACATAATCGTTCGAGTACGTGACGTACGGATTCGCATAGTCGAGCCAGTAGCCCATGCGCGCGCTGAGCCTTTCCCACTCTTCGCGATATTTCCAGACGCTTTCGCGGCACCGCTTGTTGAATTCGTCGACCCCGAACTTCTCGATGTCCTGTTTTCCGCTCAGTCCGAGCGCCTTCTCGA
>DASYSH010000183.1:0-7447 GCA_036003525.1 Gemmatimonadaceae bacterium
GCGATGTTCCTCGGCCGCGCTTCGAGAGTCGGATCCATAGCCGTCGGGAAGCAGGCCGATCTGGTCGTCCTCGCCGGGAATCCCGCCGCGCGCATCGCCGATCTCGAAAACGTCGAGATCGTTTTCAAACAGGGCATCGGCTACGATCCGGCGAAGCTCGTCGCGTCGGTGAAAGGAAAAGTCGGGCTCTTCTAAAACTTCAAAATGTCAAAACGACTTGGCGTAGGATTCATCGGCTCGGGGTTCAACACCCGATTCCACATTCTCGGCTGGCAGGGTGTTCGCGACGCGGATGTCCTCGGGGTGTGGAGTCCGAACGAGAAGAACGCAGCGTCTGCGGCGAAGCTCGCGCGCGATATCGGGGTCGGGGCGGCAAAATCGTACCGCTCGATCGGTGATATGGTCGCAGACGAGACCATCGACGCCGTTTGGGTCTGCGGTCCGAATCAGGCACGCATCGCGAATTTCGAGGAGATTATTTCCGCGGCGCGCCGCCGCAAGCTGCCGCTGAAAGGCATCGCATGTGAAAAACCCCTCGGCCGCACCGTCGCCGAAGCGAAGCAGATCATCAAGCTGGTGAAGAGCATCGGCGTCCCGACCGGTTATCTGGAAAATCAATTGTTCGCGCCGCACATCGAGGCCGGCAAGAAATTATTGTGGGCTCGCGGCGTCGCGACCACGGGCCGGCCGTATCTCGCGCGCGCCGCTGAAGAGCACAGCGGCCCGCACGCGCCATGGTTCTGGAACGGGGTACAGCAGGGTGGGGGAGTGCTCAACGACATGCTCTGTCACTCCGCGCTCGTCGTGCGCCACCTGCTGACGAAGCCGGGCGAACCGCTGAGCACCGTGAAGCCCGTGCGCATCACGGGGCACATTGCGTCGCTCAAGTGGTCGCGTCCGGAGTATGTGAAAAAACTCAAGGCCACCATGCAGGCCGATTACTCCAAGGCGCCGTCCGAAGATTTTGCGAGCGCGATGATCGAGTTCGAAACGCCCGACGGCACGATCGCAATCGGCGAGGCGACGACAAGCTGGAGTTTCGTGGGCGCCGGCCTGCGCCTCTCCGCGGAATTGCTCGGTCCCGAGTATTCGATGAAATGGAACTCGCTGGATAGCGGGCTCCAGCTGTTTTTCAGCCGCGAGGTGAGCGGCCGCGCCGGCGAAGACCTCGTCGAAAAACAAAATGCAGAGCAGGGCGTGATGCCCGTGGTGCCGGAGGAATACCTCGCATACGGTTATACGAACGAGGACCGCCATTTTGTGCGGGCGTTCCTTGGCGAAGAAAAAGCGCTGCTCACGTTCGACGACGGTCTCGAAGTCGTGAAGATCTTGATGGCCGCTTATCAGAGCGCGGAGCAGGGCAAGACGCTGTCATTCCCGCCAAAGGGACTCGACGCGTTCATGCCGCAGGTGGCGAAGGGAACGTGGAAACCGTGACGGGGAACTCGTGAGGGGACAACGATGAGCATCGGACGAAAACTTCTTCTCGCCGCGGCAAAGAGCGAGTTTCTCGCCAGGCAGGCGACCAACCGCTCGTTCTCCAAGAAGGCGGTGAAGAAATTCATGCCGGGAGAGGCGCCGGAAGATGCGCTGAATGCGTCGGCCGAATTGTCGCGCGAAGGGCGCGGAACGATTTTCACCAAGCTCGGTGAGAATCTGACGCGGCTCGATGAAGCGCAGGCCGTGTGCGATCACTACATGTGGATGTTCGACCAGATCCGTGAGCGCGGGCTTCCCGGACATGTGTCGATAAAGCCGACGCAGCTCGGACTCGACCTCTCGCGCGATGCGTGCGAATCGCATCTCCGAAAACTTGCGGCGAAAGCGGAATCAACCGGTTCGCTGCTGTGGATCGACATGGAAGATTCGAGCTATGTCGACCGCACGCTTCAGCTGTACGAGGAACTGAAGAAGGTGTACCCGAGCACCGGCATCGCGATTCAGGCGTATCTCAAGCGCACGCCAAACGACATCGCGCGGCTCATGCCGCTGAGGCCGATCATTCGTTTGGTGAAAGGCGCGTATGCCGAGCCCCCGCACATTGCATTCGCCGCCAAGCGCGACACCGATTTCGCGTACTTCGATTTGTCCGTGCGAATGCTCGAAGGCGCGGCGAAGGGCGAATGCCTGCCGATTTTCGGAACGCACGACATTCCGATGGTCGAGCGCCTCGTCGCGCGCGCGAAAGAACTCGGCGTCGCCGACGGGAAGTACGAGATTCACATGCTGTACGGAATTCGCGACGCCGATCAGCGGCGCCTGCGCGCTGAAGGGCGCGTCGTGAAGACGCTGATCAGCTATGGAAGCTCGTGGTACAAATGGTATATGCGGCGGCTGGCGGAGCGGCCGGCGAACGTGTGGTTCGTGGTGCGGTCAATGCTGCCGGGGTGATTCGATACCGTTACAATCTCATCCCCACGACGTAGTGACGCTACCGCGTTCGGCCGATGGGCGTTCACCGCGCACGACCCTACAATCCAGTTGTAGGCAGTCGAGCGCAGGATCACTTTTTTCCCAGTGGTGAACTCCCATGAAAGGCTCCATGAAGAAAAACAAATCAATGACTGAGGACGGCGTCGAGCGGTCCGTCCGCGGCAAAACGAACATCGCGGCGGGACGCGTGAAGGATGCGGTTGGCGGGCTTACCGGAAACAGCAAGATGCAGGTGAAGGGCAAGCTGCAGGCCGCGAAGGGGAGAATGCAGGATGCGACGGGGAAGGTCGAGCGCGAGCTCGACAAGGATATGGACGAAGAAGTTGGCAGCGACAGCGATTATTAGCCGTTCGCCATAACCAGATTCACGTTGCGCCCGGCGCCGCCATCATGAGCGCGCCGGGCGCCGTGTATTTCCGGGATTACTCGTATCGCAGCGCTTCCACCGGATCGAGCCCCGCCGCGCGCCGCGCCGGCAGCACGCCGAACACGATGCCGACCGCGCTTGAGAAGGCAAATGCGATCACGACCGACTGCGCGCCAACGGCCGTCCGCCATCCCATGACACGGCTGAACTGAGCCGCGCCGAGCATGCCCGCGCCGATTCCAATCGCCCCGCCGAGCAGGCAGAGCACCACGGACTCGGTGAGGAATTGCAGCAGGATGTTCAGCCGTGTTGCGCCGAGCGCTTTGCGAACGCCAATCTCGCGCGTGCGCTCGGTGACGGACACGAGCATGATGTTCATGATCCCGATGCCGCCGACGAGCAGCGACACGCCGGCGATTCCCGAGAGCAGCAGCGTGAACGTCGCCGTCGTTTCGCTGAGCGTGCTCAGCAGTTCCGCGCGATTGCGAATGCGAAAGTCGTCGGGCGCGCCGAGGCGCGTCTTGTGCGATCGCCGGATCGACGCCTGAATTTCGGCCATCGCGCTGCTCAGTGAATCCTCCGATCCGACGAGCGCCCAGATGTCGTCGATGCGGTCGGTGCCGATGATCTGGAACCGGCTCGTTTGAAACGGAATCAGGATTTGCATGTCGCCATCGCCGAACCCTGTCGCGCCCTGCGCAGCGAGGACGCCCACCACCGTGAATGCGCGGCCCGCGATCCGGATCTGCTCGCCGACGATCTGCTCGGGGCTGTCGATGTTCAGCAGCGGGAGCACGTCCGCGCCCAGCACGGCGACTTTGCGACGGCCGACTTCCTCGGCCTCGCCGAACATCCGGCCGGCGGCGAGATGAAAACCGCGAACCTCCAGAAAGTTCGCCGCGGTACCCGTGACTTGCACGTTCGTGTTTTGGTTCTTCCAAACAACCTGAAACGAGCGGTCCTGACACCAATTCACGGCGACCACGTTCGGCGAGCGTGCGACGATCATGTCGACGTCTTTCGTCGTCAGCTTGACGGTGGTGGTGGACTGAATCCCTCCAGTCGACACGCGTTGCGGATCGATCTGCAGGACGGTCGTGCCGAGCGCCGCGATGCGCTCCTGGATCTGCTGCTGCGCGCCGTTGCCGAGCGCGACCATCGCGATGACGGCGCCGACGCCGATCACGATTCCCAGCATCGTCAGAAGAGACCGCAATTTGTTCACCCGCAGCGCGTCGAGTGCGACGCGCGCGGTTTCAACGATCAGCATAAATCAATGGAGCTCTGCGTCGGGCGATTTGAAAGCCGATCGACTCCCGGTCAGATCGACGAAACGGCCGCTGCCATGCCCTGAAATGCGCGACCATGTATACATGGTACCAATGTCGCTCGCACTATGTTGGCGGCATTCGCCTTCGTGATCGATCCGCCGGCGATAATTCCGATGCGGTCGTCGGCGCGCTCGACGAGCTGTTTCAGGCGCGGCGCGCCTTTCGTCGCGGTCTCCGCGCCCCCGCTCGTGAGAATGTGATCGACCTGGAGCGAGACGAGCAGCTCAAGCGCTTCGTCCTGGTCGCGCACCTGGTCGAACGCGCGATGAAATCCCACACGCACCGGGCTCGCCATCGCGATCAGCTGCGACATCGTCTCGACATCGACGTCGCCGTCCGGCGTCAGCGCGCCGATCACCACGCCGTCGACGCCAAGTTCTTTCGCGATTGCGATATCCTTCAGCATGATCAGGATTTCATCGTCGGAGTAGACGAAATCTCCGGCGCGCGGGCGGATCAGCACGTGCACGGACACCAGCAGCTCATCCGAACAGCGCGCGATCAGCCCGGCGCTCGGCGTCGTCCCGCCGTCATGCAGCGGCCCGCACAGTTCGATGCGATGCGCGCCCTCGGCCTGCGCGGCGATCGCGCCCGCGAAGGAATCGACGGCGGCTTCGACGAGTACGGTCACGTCCTCGCGGTGCTCGGGCGGAAGAGCACGAGGAAAATTGCGAACACCGCAAGCGCGCCGTATGCGGGGATCGGCCAGATCGCCGCCCAGTTGTGGGTTACCACGCCGCCCGCGCCAGTCGTGGCGTATTTGTCGACGACATATCCCGACACGAACGCGCCCACGAAATAACCCGCGCCGTTCGTGATCAGGTTGATCAGTCCCTGTGCGGCCGCGCGGATCTTCACGCCTGCCCGCTGGTCCGTATACACCTGACCGCTCACGAAGAAGAAATCATAGCACACGCCATGCAGCAGCAACCCGGCGTAGATCATCCACATGCCCGAACCCGCGTTGCCGTTGCCGAACGCGAAATAGCGCAGCGCCCATGCGAGCATGCCGGTGAGCATGATCACCTTGATCCCGAAGCGGCGCAGCACGAAGGGCAGCGCGACCATGAATGCCAGCTCCGACATCTGCCCGAACGTCTGTATGAATGCCGGGTCAGGCGCTTTTATCTCGTTGAGAAAGGGGTTCGCAAATGAGTAATAGAACTGCAGCGGGATGCAGAGCAGAAACGAGCCGAGCGCAAAAATCGCGAAATCGCGATTCGCAAAGAGGTGCAGTGCGTCGAGGCCGAGCGCGTCGCGAATGCTGAACGGGGTGCCCGCTGCCTTTGGAGGTGTATGCGGCAGCGCGAGCGAAAAGAGACCGAGGAGAATCGAACCGCCGGCGGCGAGCTGCATCGGCAGCGCGAGCGCGTCGGCGTGCAGCACTTTACCGACGAGAATACCAGCGACGATCCACCCGAGTGTTCCGAGGACGCGAATGAACGGAAAGTCGCCCGCGTCCTCGATGTTGTGGAATGAAATTGAATTCGAGAGCGACAGCGTGGGCATGAAGCAGAGCGCGTAGAGAATCACGAGTGGGAAGAAGCCCGCGAACGTCGTCTGCTGCGACACGAACCACATGACCACGCCGCCGGCGATATGCAGCGCCGCCATGAGCTTCTCGCTTGCGAAGAAGCGATCCGCGACCATGCCCATAAAAAACGGCGAGACGATCGCGGCGATCGCGGTCGACATATACGCGTAGCCGATCTGTTTGTCGGTGAAATGCAAAGTCGTGCCGAGGTAGGTCCCCATCGTAACGAACCACGATCCCCAGACGAAATACTGGAGGAACATCATCACGGAGAGTCGTGTCTTGATCACTTGAACTCCCGGATGCGGATGTTGCGGAAGGCGAGCGTGCCGGTGTGATCGCCCTGCAGTCCGATGTGGCCGGTTCTTGAGAGTCCGTAATTCGGCCACGCGCTGAACTTGCTGGCCTTCACGCGAGCGAGCCAGTCGGTGCTGCCGAATTCATATTCGAGAAGTTTGAAGCCGTTGAGCCAGTGCTCGACGTGCGTGCCTTTCGCGACGATGCGCGTCTTGTTCCATTCGCCGACCCGCTTGAGATGCCCCTCGGGCGACGGATAAATCCCGTACGCGGCCCCGGCGCAGGTGAATCGTGTCTTGTTGTCTTCGGCTTTGATATCGTCGAGCAGCTGATACTCGGGGCCGCTCCAGTAGATATGGTTGTATTCCTCGGAGCCGCGATAAAAAATCCCGCTGTTGCCGGCTTCGCCGATTTTCCATTCGAGCTCGAGTTCGAAATCACCGAACTCGTCCTTGGTGACGATGTCCGCGACGGGCACGACCTTCTCGAGCGTGCTGCCCGCAATATGCCAGCCGGCTGGGATCGGCTTGCCCTGATAGCCGCGCCACGCGTCGAGCGAGGATCCGTCGAAGAGTGTCCGCCACGGGCCGGCCGAGGCGGTGACGCCTCCGGTGATAGGGGCAGTGTGGCAGCTCGCCGAGAGAATGACGGCGGCGAGGGTCGTGACGGCGGGCGCGATTCGGGTCAGGCGCATTGAGTCTCCGGGAGCGTTCCAAGCGGTCGAACGGGGACGGATCGGGCACAAAAAGTGCTCCCGCACAAGATGCGACTTGCCCCCTCGATGCGAAAGGCAATCTTTATTCCATGGCCACTCCATACTTCGCCCGCGGCATCCCACTCCTGCCCGTCGCCAATGTCCGGCGCTCAATCGAGTTCTACGTCGATATTCTCGATTTCAAGATGGGGTTCAACGCCGGCGAGTACGGCGGGGTTCGCCGCGACGCGATCGAGATTCATTTCTGGCGGACGGATGATCCGAACCTTCCGAAGAACTCGAGTTGCAGGATCGAGGTGACGGAGATCCGGCAGCTGTACAGTCATTGCCGGGAGAAAGGAGTCGTGGACCCAGCGGGGGATATAGCGGCGCAGACTTGGGGGACCACGGAGTTTGTCGTTTTGGATCCGGATGGGAATAGGCTGACGTTTGTGGAGGTATTTGGGCTGGGTTCGTAGGCAAACTGTACGACGAGTTAACTGTTAACCACTAACCGTTGGTCGGTTAACCAAGGTTTGCGAATCAGCCCGGACCACGAGCCTCGTCGAGGCGCTTCGGTGTCCGGGCTGATTTTCTTACCTTAGGTAACCGACCAACGGTTAGTGGTTAACAGTTCACTCGTTTTAGAAATTTACTCCCCGCCGTGCTGAATCTTGTAGATGTATCCCGCCCCCGCCGCCCCGACGAACGGCCCGACGAAATAAATCCACGCCATCGGCGTCGGCGATCCCCCCACCACGAGCTCCACGATTGCCGGCCCCAGCCCCACC
>DASYSH010000184.1:0-10569 GCA_036003525.1 Gemmatimonadaceae bacterium
GACAGCAAACCCATGAGACCGAGCGCGACGGAAATCGCGAGCGCGGCCGCTCCTACTGCTATCATCGCGTCCAGCAGCGATCCGAACGCGATGACGGCAACGACGATCGACACCGGCAGCGCGCGCAACTCCGACCGCCGGGCCTCGCGCGCGCTCATCGTCCGAAGGTCGCCCACGAGCGCAGGCTCACCCGTCCAGCGCAGCGTCATCCCCGGATTTCCGCGGGCGACCGACGCCGTCTGGGTGCGGAGTGTGTCCATGGCGTCCGGCATCGTCCCGTTCACGCCGACGATCGCCAGTGCCGTCGTACGATCGGTGCCGACGAGCAGCGTATCGAGCGACGATCCGGACGAAAGAACGCCGACCGCCGCGCGCGTCGCGAGCAGACGCGCGGCGATCTCGCGCATGACCATGCGGCCGCTATCGCTGTCCGCAGGGTGCGCCAGTCCGCTCACCACCAGCAGCGCAGGCTCACCAAACGGCGAATCAAACCCCGAGTGAATCCTCGCCTCGGCCGCGGCCGATCCGGTGCCGCCAACGGCGCTCGACGCGCGAATGGAACGGTCGAGTCGCCGTTGAAACGGAAACAAGAGCAGCGCGGCGGTGATCCATGCGGCGGCTGCGCGGATGGGAATGCGGTTCACTGCACCACCCCCAAATGACTGAAAAAAGCTTGCCCTGAAGCTGTCAACCATAGTTCATTTATCGAATGAAACGCCACTCAATTTTCATTGTTGCGCCGGCCATCGCGCTTCTGTTCGCCGGATGCCATAGCACCGCGCCGCTTTCGACACCGCTCGCCGTTCTCGGTGCGGTAAAAGGCGATGCGGAGTCCCGCGTCGTCATCGATTCGGTGAACCATGAGGTCATCCTCTACGCGGGGCCGTTCCGCGTTCCGGGCAGCGAGTCAATGGCCGCCGAAATGCCTGATATGCCCGGAATGCCGGGGATGAAGGCCGGGGAAAAAATGGCCGGAATGACGGGCATGGATGGTGTCCACGCAGACGGAACCGGCGAACATGAAAATCACGCCGCGCACGCGTTTTCGCCGCTCGTGAAATTCGTGTGGCCGGTCGACGGCTGGTATCGCGGATTCAAAGTCGATCTCGTCGACTCGGCCGGAAACGAACTCCCACAGCACCTCATGCATCATCTCGTCGGCGTGGATTTCGCGCACCGCCAGCTGCTCGAAGGCGATCTCGTGAGATTCATCGCGGCCGGCGTCGAAACGCACAACGTCGTGCTGCCGCGAATCATGGGCGTGCCGATGAAGGCGGGTCAGCAACTCGGGATTTATGCCGGCTGGCACAACCCCGCGCCGAAGGATTATCAGGGCGTATACATCCGGCTCGCGATGCCGTACCTCGCGAAGAACACGCTGGTGAAACCGATCGAAGTATTTCCGGTGCAGATGGACATCAACAACACGCCGGGACAGCCGAACGTTTACGATCTTCCTCCGGGAAAAACATCGCGCACCTTTGAATTCAAGATGCCGATCGCGGGAAGATTTCTCGGAATCGGCGGCCACATGCACGACTACGGCGTGGACCTGAAACTGGAAGACGCGAGTGGCAAGGTCATTTCACGAGTGGTATCCGAGCGCGATACTGCCGGCCACGTGCTCGCGATCGGCCGCAAGTATTATCCGGTGCTCGGCCTGCACATGGATGCGGGCAAATCGTATCGCGTGATCGGATCGTACGACGTGCCGCCACAGCAGAAGGACACGCTGTTCAGCGGCGCGATGGCGATCATGGCCGGTGTCTTCGCGCCGAGTGATGCGCGGCAGTGGCCGGTGGCGAACTTCAACGACCCGGAGACACACGCGGATATTGAGTCCCTGCCTGGTGGATCAGCGGTTACAGCACCCGTGATCGGAGCGATGGCGAAGAAGCCATAACGACAGGAACGAGCGACGCGTGAGTGGAGACTTCGCGAAGAGCGATCGACGCGGGGTGAGGAGAACGGACGATGAGTGCGGCGCGGATCGCGATCGCAATTGCGATCGCGGCTTGGCTTGGTGCCTGTGCGAAGGCGGATCGTGCGGTGACATCGCCCGTCGACTCCACTCCCACACGGCTGCAAATCGTGGGCGGGGATTTGCAGCGGGGATTTGTGGATTCCACGCTCGACACGCTCGTGACCGTGCTGGTGCGTGGATCCTCGGGCATCGGCATCGCGAATGTGCGCGTCCATTTCGCGGCGTCGGCGGCCGGCGCGGCATTCGATACGACAGTGACGACGAACGCCGCCGGGCAAGCTTCGTGCGCCTGGAGACTTGGCTCCTCACCGGGATCGCAACAGTTGGCAGCTCACCTGGATGCGGCGTCGCCCGCGCCGGTGACCGCAACGACACAGGCCTACGCCCTGTCCCAGGCGGACCTGGTGATCGTTCACAACGCGGTGCCAGGCACGATTTCGATTCTCGAACTCACGAACAATACGGCCTTTTCGATCAGGCAGGTGGTGTGGCCGGATACGATCGTCCGTTTCATTCCGCGCGATTCGAATGCATTTCAGAAATCGGTGAGCGCGTTCGAGCTCGCGCGCGCGCCGGACTACGCGCCGAATCCGTGGACGCCGAATACAGACACGATTCATCTGCAGCTTGGAGCGCCGATCCAGCTGCCCCTGACGTTCTGGATCATGCACGACTACGCGACAACCGTCGCGCTCGCGAGAGCTGATTCCGCGAGCACCGATCACGTATGGCAGATCAATCCGACGGGGCTGCGAGTCGGTCCTGTTCAGTTCATCGACGCGACGGCCTTCCCGCAGCTAAATACGCCCATTACGTGCAGCTCCGGAATGCCGGGCTCCGTATCGACGACGGTCAACGTGTACTATGTCCCGACTGACCCGGCGACGGCTCCGCCGAGCGTGGGCTATACCTGTTCAGCGGGCGAAATCCTGCGCGGGCCCGTATCGAATTTCAGCACGGTCAACCTGCTCGCCCATGAACTCGGGCATACGTTTACGCTCGCGCACGTCGCCGATTCGTTGAACGTGATGTACTCCGCGCAGGCCGGTAACACCTTCACAATCGCTCAGATCTATAGCGCATTCTTTTCCAACCAATCGAGCCTGAATGCGATTTACGGCCTTCGAAATATCCCGCCGGTTCCGATTCCCAATCTGATTCGAGCGCGATAGAACCGCTGCGATTCGGTTCACTCGCGAGATCTAGCGCCGCGCGGTTACCGTCCACGCGGGAACTCCGAGCCACCATCCGTCCGCGCGCAGCGGACCGGTGCTGAGTCCGCGGCTCACACCGGCCACGGCGATCGGTTCGAACAGCCAGATCGCCGGCGCATCATCGACGATCGTCTGATACGCGGCGCGGTAGTGCGCCTTCGCGCTCGAAGCATTCATCGACGCGAGCGCGCTGTCGACCTGCGCGTCGAATGCGGGATTCGAATAGCCGCCTCGATTCGGCCCCGCACCGTTTTCGATTCCATGACTCGACCACGATTCGCGTACGCCGTCGGGATTCGGACCGGTGTGCACTCCGTCCATGAGCGCGTCGAACGTCCGCTTCGTCGCGCGATCCATGAACGCGCCGAAGTCGAGCGGTTCGATATCGACCCTCACGCCGACCTGACGCAGCTGCTCCTGAATCAAAACCGCGAGCAGTTCGCGCGACTTACTCGATGAGGGCCTGAGCAGTGTGAACTGGAGCGCGCGTCCATTTTTCGCGCGCATCCCGTCGGCTCCGGCGCGCCAGCCAAGGGAGTCGAGCGCGCGCGCCGCGGCTGGGCGATCGAAAGCGATCTCAGCGAGCGTCGTATCGCTCGACCACTGCGCGCGCACGAACGGCCCCAGACCGATGTGCGCGAGCGTGTCGAACACGCTGCGGACCAGCAGCTTCCGGTCGAGCGCCTGCGTGAGCGCGCGACGGAGTGCGCGATCGCCGAGAACCGGATGCGGCTGCTCGCGCGAGCCGTCGTGGAGATTGAATCGCATGAACCCGTAATCGAACGACGAGTACGGAACCGCGCGAAGTTCGGGATGTTTGGCGACGTCAGCGGCCGCCGGCGGCGTGAGCGCTTCCACGAACTGCGCTTCGCCCGCGCCGAGCTTCATCGAAGCCGTTTGCATGTCGGGAACCATCGTCCAGATCACGCGGTCGAGTTTCGCGCGTCCGCGATAAAACGAATCCGCCGACGCGAGCTCGAGGCGCACGCGCGGCTCCCAGCTGACGAATCGAAACGGACCATCACCCACCGGCGCGCGGCCGAAGGCCGCCGTGCGGATCGAATCGCGCGGAACGCCCCCGAGCAGATGTTCAGGCAGCGGCACGAGCGTGTTGACAAGCGTGAAAAATTGCTGGGGTGTGCGGTGCGAGAACCACGCCACGCAGGTGACGGAGTCCGTCACGCTGATCGAATCCACCGCGAGACGGAGCTCCTCTCCGCCGTTCGCGCCGACTGCGGGATCCGTGTATACGGCGTATGCAAATCGCACGTCGCCGGCGCGCACCGGCGCGCCGTCGTGCCAGCGCGCGCGCGAATCCAAGTGCAGCGTGATGCGCGCGGAATCGGCGGACCAGTCCCAGCGTTGCGCGAGCCGCGGCTCGAACCCTGCATCGCCGATCGTGTTGAGGGTCGGCCCGGTGTCGGCAAGCCGCTCGAAAATTAGATCTGTGACGGCTTTTGCCGCGAGCGTGCGCTCGATCGGCGGCAGCAAATTATCCGGATCCGCGAGCCCCGCGATCACCACAGTTCCGCCCCGCGCACCGGCACTGTCGCCGCCGCATGCGCCGCCGGCGATGGTCGCGAGCGCGAGGATCGAAATAAGAGTCGGACGCATGCCGCCAAGAGTACGATTTAGCGGACAGAACATCACGCACATGTAGGATTGAATCCTACTTATGCCCAAAAATCGCTCCCAGTGTGTGATGGCCCTCACCGAGCCTGCTCACAGCGGACATATTTGCGCCACCCCATTTTTCCGTCGAAGCTGAGATCCCCCCATCTCCCTCGTTGAGGAAAGCCTGATGAAGTTCCGACGTATTTCGGTCTCGACGCTGCTGGCTGGCGCATCGACGCTGGCAATTATCAGCTGCGCCGAGTCGTCGCCACTCGCCCCGCCCGCGAACAGCGCCTCCGCGCAGGCCGATCTGCTCGGCACGCTGACGAATACGCTGACGAAAACGGGACTCATCAGTTGCTCGCCGCTGCCGGCGGCGTCGGCCGTCGCGACCATCGGACCCGCGGGCGGTGTGATGCATGTCGGCCCGCACACATTCACGGTGCCGGCGGGCGCGCTCAGCAGCAACGTCACGATTACGGCGTATGCGCCGTCCGACCGATACAACCGGATCGTGTTCTCGCCATCGGGCCTGCAGTTCGCGACATCCGCATCGCTCACGATGAGCTACGCGAATTGCAACTTGCTTGGCGTGCTGCTGCCGAAGCACATCGCCTATGTCGACGACAATCTGAGCATTCTGTACCTCCTGCAGTCGATCGATAACATCGGCGCGCAAAAGGTGACGGGTCAGGTTCAACACTTCTCGGATTACGCGGTAGCCTGGTAGACCGATCGTGATGTACCGCACGACGACGCCGCTGAGCGCCATGCCCGGCGTCGCGAGAACGCCGGGATCCGCGGCCGATCTCCTGCTTGCCGCGCGCGAGCAGGAACGTGCCGGCTGCATTCCCGAGGCAACCGATCTCTATGAATCGGCGATTGAAGAGGCCGGCCGCAATGGGAATCTCGGATCCCTGTCCGAGGCGCTGCGCCGGCTCGCCGTCCTCAAGCACCAGCGTGAACAGCACGAAGCCGCGCGCGAGCTTTGCATGCGCGGCTACGACGTCGCGCGCCAGCTTCGAAACGATCTGCTCGCGAGCGAGGCGCTGAATACGCTCGGAGTCATGTATTTGCGCGAGGGTTCGCTGACCGAAGCGCGCGACACGCTGCTCCGCGCGCTCGAGCTCGGCGGCTCAAGCGGATTTTTGCTCGCGCGAGTCGAACAGAACCTCGGCATCATCGCGGGGATTCGCGGCGACCTCGATGACGCGCTCGCGCGATACGCGCTTTCGCTCGAAGCGTATCAAAGTGCGGGCGACGAGCATGGCTGCGCGCTTGCGTACCACAATCTCGGCATCACCAGCAGACACAAAGAGCAGTTCGACAGCGCGGATCGCTATTTCGGACTCGCCCTCGAAATCGCCGAGCGCGCGGGCGACATGCACTTGCAGGGTTTGTGCCTGCTGAACCATGCCGAAGTCCACGCGAGCCGGCAGCTGTTCGACAAGGCGCGCAAGAACGCGGAAGCGTCGCTTGCCATCTTCGATCAGCTCGGAATCCGGGATCACAAGGCAAGCGCGTATCGCGTAATCGGCATCGTATATCGCGAGACGGGACGCCCCGCGCTCGCCGAGTCGCGGCTTCGGTCGGCCATCGAACTCTCGGCCGCGGCCGGCTCGCTGCTGACGCAAGCGGAAGCGTCGCGCGAACTGGCCGTGCTGTATCAGTCGATGGGACGCAATCAGGAAGCGCTTTCTCTTCTGAGCGCCGCGCACAGCCTGGTCACGCGCCTCGATGCGCGGATCGAACTGGTGAACGTGAGCGGGAAGGTCGCCGCGCTGGAGCGGACATACCTCGATGTCGTGCGCGAGTGGGGCCAGTCGATCGAGTCGAACGACAGCTACACGTTCGGACACTGCGAACGGGTCGCCGACAATGCGGTCGCGGTTGCCGCGGCGCTCGGACTCGACGAGAGCGAACAAAAAACGATTCGGCTCGGCGCATATCTGCACGATGTCGGCAAGGTCGACGTGCCGCATGAAATTCTCAACAAGCCGGGTCCGCTCACGCGCGACGAATTCGAAGTGATCCAGATGCACCCCGCATGGGGCATCGAACTCCTCGCCGGCGTGGAATTCCCGTGGGACATCAAGCCGATCGTGCGGTGGCACCACGAGAAATACGATGGCACCGGATACCCCGACCGGCTCCGCGGCGACGAGATTCCACTCTCGGCGCAGATCGTGGCGATCGTGGACGTGTACGACGCGCTTACGACTACTCGCTCATACCGCGCCGCCATGCCGCACGATGCCGCGATCGAGGAAATGGTGCGCGGTCACAGCGCATGGTCCGATGCGGTCTTCGGCGCGTTCATGAGCGTGTTCGGCGCGCCGGACGCTGCCGCGCGAGACGGCGCGAAGGATGAAGCTTCGCGGGAGCCGGACGGCTAGACCGCGCCTTCGATTCTTGCTTCGCGCGCGGTGGGTTCCGTGCGCCTGATCTGACGGCCCGACGGCGGGGTTTTCAGGCGCCGGCGAAGCATCTGACCGGCCGCATTTTCGAGCGCCGCGCGATTCAGAATTCGCAGGCCGTCCTTCGTGCTCTCGATGAGGTTCTGCGTGACGAACGCGCCAACGGTGCGTGACACCGTCTCGCGGCTCGACCCGACCATCTGCGCGATGATCTGATGCGTCGGTGGATCCGCGATGAAGTCGCCCTTCCCTTTCGCCGCCATCTCGAGAAACAGGTGCGCGATGCGCCCGGTGACATCGAGGAGCATGAGTCCGCCGATACGATGATCCGCCTCGAGCAGCCGTCCGCACAGCGCGCGCAGCAGGCCGAACGACATGCCCGGCATTTCGGCGATGGACCGGCGGAAATCGTCGCGATGCAGCACGAGCAGGCTTGAATCTTCCATCGCGATCGCGCTCGACGAATATGGTTCGTCGTCCATCAGCGACATCTCGCCGAAGAAATCACCCGCGCGCACCAGTGAAAGGATCACTTCGCGCCCGTCCTCGGCGATGAGCATCACTTTCACCTGCCCGCTGAGCACGATGTAAAAAGCCTCGCACGGGTCATGCGCAAACAGGATGACCCTGTTTTTTGCGCATTCGCTCGGCTTGAAAAGTCTTGTGAGCGACTCCAGATCGCTCTCGCGCAACTGGGAGAAGAGCGGAACGGCTCGGAGTGTGCTGGTGGCGATCATCTCGAAAAAAATCCCGGCGTTGTGGCGGCGTCGGAGCTGACGCGCGTAGCAATTAAGACAACCGAAAGATACGCGAGTTCACTGAATCACGTTGGTGGCGAGGTGTCAAGAAACTCGTCGGTTACGCGCCTCGCGCATTCGGCTATCGCACGTTCGACCGAGAGACATGGTTGCCAAACGCTGCTAGCGTTCCACCATGAACTTCTGGATCTATTTGGCCGGCATGGCGATTGTCATCGCCGGAATCGCGTGGGGATTGTCCGTGATCCACGTTTCGTCGACGTATGTCATGATCATATGCCTGATCCTCCTCGGGATGGGCGTCATGGCAGGCGTGAAGAACATGCGCCAGAAGGATCCGCCGGCTTAGCAAGAAAGAGAGTCGACGTCCGTCCGCCGCGCGCGATGGTGATGCAAACATCCTTCGCGCTATACTCTCATTTACAATGACGCCCGCCTTCCTCGGCACTGCGTACTACATCAGCGAATGGGCCGTTCGGCTCGTGATGCTGGTGTACATCCCGCAGCGACGCACGGCGGCCGCCGCGCGCACGTGGCTCTTGCTGATTTTTCTGCTGCCATGGCCGGGGCTCGTCGTGTACGCGGTCTTCGGGCGCATCCGGGTGCCGCGACTGCGGCGCGATAAACTCGCGCGCGCAGGCCAGGTGATCCGTCAGGTCGAAGCGAAGTATCTCGCCGAGCGCGTCGCTGTCGGCGCCGTGCCGCTCGCGTATGAATCTGCGTCCCGGCTCGCATACGAAACGGGCGACTTCGTGCCCTTCCCTGGCAACCGAATAAAGTTGCTCGACGATTACGCATCATCGATTGCGAAAATAATCGACGACATCGACAGCGCGGCGCATCACGTGCACGCGCTGTTTTACATCTATTGCGATGACGCGACGGGAAATGCGGTCACCGACGCGATCGTTCGCGCGGCCGGACGTGGCGTGCAGTGCCGGCTGTTGCTCGATGCGGTCGGCGCCAAAGACGGACTCGGCCGGCTGGCCACACGGCTGCGAGCGGCCGGCGTCGACGTTCGCGCGGCGCTTCCGGTCGGAGTATTCCTGCGCACCACGGGCCGCTTCGACCTGCGCAATCACCGGAAGATCGTCACGGTCGACGGGCGCGTCGCCTACACGGGCTCGCAAAACATCGTCGACGCGATGTTCGTTCCCGGTTATCCGAACGAAGAACTGATGGCGCGCGTGAGCGGCCCCGTCGTTGCGCAACTGGAAGCGGTGTTTCTCACGGACTGGTTTCTCGAGACCGACCAGCGACTCGACATCGCGCAGTTCGCGGCGGACATGAGTCCCGGCGGAGAATCGGTGGCCCAGGTCCAGCCGAGTGGCCCGGGTTATCCGGCGGAGAACACGCGCGATTTGCTCATCTCCCTGATGTACGCGGCGCGCGAGTCGGTCGTGATCACCACTCCGTATTTCATTCCGGACGAGCCATTTCTTCAGGCGCTGCGCGCCGCCGCGACTCGCGGCGTGGAAGTGCGGCTTGTGGTCTCGAAGCATGCGAACCAGCCGTTCAGCCAGTTCGCGCAGCGTTCATACTACGAAGAGCTGCTCGCCGCCGGCGTCAAAGTTCATCTCTACCGCCCCCGCTTCCTCCATGCGAAGCATGTAAGCGTGGACGGCCAGGTCGTCGTGCTCGGCACGACGAACATCGACATCCGCTCGTTCGCGCTGAACGCCGAGGTCAGCCTCGTGGTATTCGATCCGGCGGTCGCCGCCGATCTCGCCAGAATTCAGGCGCGATACTTTTCGGACAGCGATGTGCTCGTCGCCGCAGAATGGAATCGGCGGCCGTTGCTGGCGAAGGTCGCGCAGAACGTCGCGCGGCTCGCGGACTCGCTGCTGTAATCGCCTTCCCGCGAGCTGTCACTTCCGGAGAGGTTGTTTCACGCTCAGCTCAACTCAGAGTTTATGACTCAAGCTCCGAGCCCATAGGTTGGGCATGTCAAAACTCGCCGTTCGAAGCTCCATGCTTGCATTTGCTCGAGCTCGCAGCTCCGAAGGACGAGTTCCGACACACCCAACCCGTGACCTACGAGCTTGAACTACGAGCTTCGGCGTTTGCGGACATGTTCACTTTCTTTCCAAGAACGACGTCTCCGATACCGGCAGCTAGCGCAGTCCGTTCTCCCAGATCTTCCCGCGTTTCGCGGCCTGCGCTGCAGCGTTCGCAATGGTGAAGTCCTCGATGCGAAGTCCGGTCGCGAGCTCCTTCTCCGCGATCGGCATCGACACCGGCGCGCCGTCCCGGGCGCGCACGCTGAACGCGGCCGCGACGCTCTTCCCTTCCGCGTTCTGGAGAAAATCGGCGTAGACCGTTCCGCGCGGCCGCTTCGCGATTGAGCGCTGGACGGTCGCCTCTTTCGGATAGTCCTCGGCGACGGTCGTCGCGATGATGCGCGCGAACTCCTGCGCTTTGGGGTATGTCGTGCGCGGCGGCAGCGCGATGAATATGTGCAGGCCGCGCGAGCCCGACGTCTTGATGGCCGCGTGATAATGGCCGTCCTTGAGCGCCGCGAGCACGTACTTCGCGATCGTCACGACGCGCGAGAAGGGCGCCGCCGGGGTGGGATCGAGGTC
>DASYSH010000185.1:0-6185 GCA_036003525.1 Gemmatimonadaceae bacterium
AAACGCCGGCGGCATCGCGCGTATCACGTCCGGTTTGCTGGACCTGCGCCGCCCCGGCGTCCAACCGCACCTCTCGCGTCGACTGCGCGCCCGCCGCATGGACCGCGACGAGCAACACCAGCGCAGAAGCGCGGGCGGTCATCTCATTCCTTTACTGCCTCACCGAGGAGGACGAACATTTCCTCCAGACACGGCAGGCGGTGGGGGAAGGAGTGACATGATGCCACGCCCGTGCCTGTCGAGTGCTGCTTCTGGCGGGAGACCAGCGGCGACATCATTCTGCACGGCGCTATTCATCGCCGTAAGTTGCGCGCCGGTCGCTCCATGCGCCATGAGGTCGAGTATCATTTTTGAAGCTTTTGCCGGCGGAACGTTGCGCGCGACGAGTTCGGTCAGGACGCCGAGTTCAACCGCAATCGAGCGACGCGGCGCCGCCTGGCGCATCTGCCTGAGCGTCTTTTCCGGAACGCCCACATAAAGCGCATCGGCGCCGGCGGAGAGTTCGTCCACCGAGGGCGACGGCGCGAGCAGGTCGTTTGCCTTGCGAAGACGCTTCTGCAGGAGATCCATCGCGGTGCGGATGCTCTTGGAACTCGCGTTCTTGGCGACGCCTTCGAGCGCTTTCGCCATCAGCGGTTCCATCGCGCCGGCCGGCAGCCCGCTGTCCTTCGCGCGGGTGAGCTGTTCCATCACGACGTTGCGCGTGGCATCATCACGAATCGCGGTGACCCGCGTTTCCTGCTGTGCGCCAAGGCGCGCAGCGACGACGAATCCGGCGGCGATAACCGCGACCGTACAAACGTTCAGGGCTTTCATGGCTGGTTGACCATCATCACGGAAGCGTCGCTCCCGTAGTCGAGATCGCGCGCGTGCGGCGCGCGCGGATCGACGACGAGTTTGCCGTCGACCATAAAGGCGTAGAGATGACGCCCCGGCATGACCTTCACCGTGGCGGTCCAGGGTCCATTCGAGCCGAATCGCGTGAGCGGCGCTGCGGTGCTGTCCCAGTCGTTGAAATCGCCGACGATCGAGACGGACTTTGCATTCGCCGCGTCGAACGTGATCGGAACCGGAACTGAACGAACCGCATCCGTGTTGGCGGCGGGAATGACGGGAGCGGACGGCGACGCGGACGCAGCCGCGAGCGGCGCCGCCTCGTCACGCGCCGACACCGCGCCGCGCGTCACGAAACCGATTGCGAGCGCGGCGGCGGCGAGCATGCCCGCAGATGCGAACGAGAAGTTCGGCTGCCGCATCCACTCGAGCACGATCGAAACGCGGCTTGGCGCCTGAGCGCGGCGCGCGCGCACCGTCGCGAGAATTCGCGCCGTCGCCAATGGGTTCTTCGGCGGCAGCGAACTCAGCGACCGCGCGACCCGTTCAATCAATTCGTCCCGTTCATCGTTCATGTTGCGCTACCTCTGTCAGTCTCGCGCGCAGTGTGTCGCACGCTCTTTTTACTCTCATTCGCAGTGCGGAAAGGCGGACGCCAGTCAGCGCTGCAATGTCTTCGTACGATAGATCTTCGACGTGCCGCAACAAGAAAGCCTCGCGCTGCTCCGCCGGAAGTGATTCCAGCACCATCCGCACCTCTTCGGCCCAGTCTGCTCCGTATTCCTCGTCTGGCGCCGCGGCCGTGATCGGAACTTCTCCGTATTCGATCAGTGCTCTGTGCCGCCGGCCCCGTGAAAGCAGCGTGCGGCACCGGTTTGCCAGAATCCGAAACAGCCACGGATCGAATCGCGCATCTTCTCTGAATCGAGGGAAGCTGTCGTGCACCCGCACGAACGCATCCTGTACCGCTTCCTCTGCATCCTGGTCATTCTGCAGCATATTCCGCGCGAAACGCAGGCACCGTGGATAGTAAAAATCCACGATCTCGATGAAGGCCTGCTCTTCACCACGTCTCGCCCGGAGGGGCACCGAAGCATCGATCTCGTTCACGCGCTCACGATTGGTCTGAGGTGTCTCCCGCAGATTATCCCGCTCAGGAGTCGAACGCCACCGCCGACCTGCCAGCTACCCGTGAACCCCGCTTCATTCACAAGTACCCCCGAAAGGGCCCTCCGCGTCACCAAATACGGATACTTTTGTGATCCAGGCCCCCCGGTTACGACGGCCGAACGGCTTTCCCCGCAGGAGCACCCCTGATGGCACCCTCCGAGACTACCATCACCGCGCGAGCCGTCGAGTCGGTCGACCCCGCCACCGGGGATGTATGGAAGCGGTTCGAGACGGCCACCCGCGGGAGCGTCTTGGAGGCGGTCGCCCGCGCGAAAGACGCGCAGCGGGAGTGGGCCGGCCAGTCTGTAGGTGCGCGAATTCGCGTACTGCGTCGGTTTCACGAGTGCCTCTATCGTCGCCGCCAAGAGGTGGCCGATGCGCTGACGCGCGAGAACGGAAAGCCAGTGGCGGAAGCGATCGGTTCAGAAATTGCGATCGCTCTCGATTTTGCAATTTACTACTCGCGCACCGCACCGCGGTTCCTTCGCGCGCCCTGGTATAACGCGAGTTCGCTCGCGATGAAACGCAAACGCATCCGCGTCGAACACGATCCCTTCGGCGTCGTCGGCGTGATCTCGCCGTGGAATTATCCATTCATGCTTTCGGCCGGCGTGGTGCTTCCCGCGCTCGTGACCGGGAACGCCGTGCTGCTCAAACCATCGGAGTACACGCCGGAGAGCGGCGCGCTTCTCGAATCACTTCTCTCCGAGGGCGGCCTTCCCTCCGGTGTGTTTACCGTGCTGCACGGCGACGGCGCGACCGGCGCCGCGCTCTGCGATTCGCCCGTCGATAAAATTTTCTTCACCGGCAGCGTCGCGACCGGACGGCGCGTCGCCGTCAAGTGCGCGGAACGCCTCATTCCCTGCGCGCTCGAGCTCGGCGGCAGCGACGCGGCGATCGTGCTCGCCGATGCCGACCTTCACCATGCTGCGGACGGAATCGCATGGGGCCGGTTTTCGAATGCGGGACAAACCTGCGTCGCGCCGAAGCGCATTTATGTGGAGTCGCCTGTGTACGACGCGTTCGTCGCTGCGCTCGGAAACGCCGTGCGCGCACTGAAGGTCGGCGCGGGCGGCGCTCACGAAACCGATGTCGGTCCCATGATTCGCGCGGACGCCGTTGCGGCGCTCGAGTCGCAGCGCGACGATGCCGTTTCGCGCGGCGCGACGATCGTGGCGGCCGCCGCGCTCGACCGCGGGCGCGGAAATTTCTTCGCACCGACCGTGCTCGCTAACGTTCCGGCCGAAGCTCGCGTGCTCAATGAAGAAACATTCGGGCCGCTGCTGCCGGTCGTGCGCGTGCGCGACGCGGATGAAGCAGTCGCGCTGGCGAACCGGAGCGTGTTCGGACTGTCCGCGAGTGTCTGGAGCGCCGACACCGCGAAGGCGGCGCGCCTCGCGCAACGGATCGAGGCGGGGAGCGTCGTGATCAACGACTCCGTCGTCATCGCCGGCATGGCCGACGTTCCACATGGCGGTGTCAAACAGAGCGGGATCGGCCGCACGCATGGCAAAGCCGGTCTCGAAGAATGTGTTCGCACCAAGGCGACGGTGATCGATCGATTCGCATCATGGCGACAGGCGTGGTGGTTTGGATATTCACCGGCGCATGCCGAAGGGATCGATGCCTACGTGCGGGTCGCGCACAGTCACAGTGTGCTGGAAAAGATCGCGGCGCTCCCCGCGTTCATTAAATTCGTGTTTCGCCGCGGCGACAGGAACAGTGTCTAAATTCATATGATGCAGACCTTTCTCAACGCGTTCGACAGCACGCTCGCCATGCTGCGGCTCGGACTGTTCGCGCTGGCCGCGCTGCTGGCGCTCGTGTGCGCCGTCGACTGGGCCGTGCGGACGCGAAAGCTGTCGCCGTTCAGTCCGATTGCGCGCTTTATGCGGGCGAATATCGACCCGCTGATGCGCCCGATCGAGCGCAGGGTCGTGCGCGCCGGCGGCCTGCCGTCGTCGGCGCCGTGGTGGGCGCTCGGCGTCGTCGTGCTTGCCGGAATTCTCATCCTGTGGGTGCTCGATTTCGTCCGGTCGGAGATCGCGTTCGTTTATGGATCTGTGACCGGCGGGCCTGCGGGCATCGTGCGCCTGCTGATCGTGTGGGTATTCACGATTCTGCAAATCGCGCTCGTGGTTCGCGTCGTACTCTCGTGGATTCCGTCGCGGCCGGGCGCGTGGTACGCGCGCTGGTCGTTCACGCTGACAGAACCAATCCTCCGGCCGCTTCGCAAAGTGATTCCGCTAATCGGGACTATCGACGTCACGCCGATTCTCGCGTGGTTCATACTCGGGCTGCTGCAGAATTTTTTCACACGCCTTGTGTGAGCGGCGGCGGCGCTGCTAACCGCCGCGCATCATCGCGTTCACGTCGGCGTATGGAATCGCACTCTCCGCGAACGTGAACGTTCCGCGCTCTTTCATCTCGCGCGCGGCGTTCATGAATCCCGTCAGCGCTGCGCGGCTCAGCGATGACCCCACGCTGATCCTGCGCACGCCCATCGCGGCGAGTTCACCCACCGAAAACGACCCGCTGCGCAGCCCCATCACGACATTCACCGGTTTGCCGACCGATTTGCAGACCGAGCGGATGTCTTCCTCCTTTGTAAGGCCGGGCGCATAAAGTGCGTCCGCGCCGGCGGCTTCGAACGCCTGCAGCCGCTTGATCGTGTCGCCGAGATCGGGACGTCCGTGCAAATAATTTTCCGCGCGTCCGACGAGCACGAACGGAAACTTGAAGGCGCGGGCGGCCTCGACCGCGGCAGTGATGCGTTCGACCGCATGCGCAAAGTCGTAGATGGGCCGGCCCGGATCGCCGGTCGAGTCTTCTATAGAACCACCGACGAGGCCCGCGACCTCACCGGCTAATCGGATCGTTTCCGCGGCGGCTTCCGGTGAATCTCCGAATCCATTTTCGAGATCCGCTGCGACGGGCAGATCGGTCGCGTCCGCGATCGCCTTCGCGTTCGCGATTGTTTCGTCCCGCGTGACGTCGCCCGTGCCATCGCGCTTGCCGAGCGCGAAGGCGAGGCCCGCGCTGGTCGTGGTGAGCGCGTCGAATCCGAACTGCTCGAGCATCCGCGCCGTGCCCGCGTCCCACGGGTTCGGAATGATGAACGCGCCCGCGCGCGCGTGTAACTCCATGAAACGAGTGCCTTTGTCAGCCTGAGTCGGACGCATTTCGGCCATCTGCATGGTTGGGGTGTTTGAAACTTCACGGGTTTGCACGGTGATGTCGAATTCTCCGGTTCACGTTCGACGTGTTTGCAGGACGGAGATGTCACTCGCGACTCCCGTACACAACAATCACCGCCCATCGAGGCGCTTCGCAGGAGAGATCAGCCATGCAGCTCGCATCACACGCAGAACCCGTTTCGTTCGCCGCGCCGGCAGTGCACTTCCCGAAATCCAGGGTGCTTGCGGGACGCATCATCAGCGGATTGGTCGTCACGCTGCTCGCATTCGACGCCATCACCAAGCTGATAGAAGAGCCGCACACGATGGCCGCGGCCGCGCAAATGGGACTGACCACGCCGATGATCACGGCGATCGGCCTGACGCTTAGTTTCTGCCTCATCGTGCATCTGGTCCCGCGCATGGAGATCATCGGCGCGGTCCTGCTCACCGGTTATCTGGGCGGCGCCACCGCGACGAACCTCGTGCTCGGGCAGAACGTGCTGATGTGTCTCTTTCCGGTCACGATCGGGGCGCTCCTCTGGCTCGGACTGTATTTGCGCGACGCGCGCGTCGTCCGTATGTGGACGCCGCGCGACTGAACGGGGCGCGTTTCATGCCGTGAGCCACTACCTCTAATATGTTGACGTCAATATATTAGAGGGATGACAGCCATCGCCGACGACCGCTTGGGAGACTTCACCACCCAGCCCCGCGTGCTGCGCATCGCGGCCATGGCGGCGGTCGTCGGCGCGATCGGCGCCGGCGTCGCATGGATCCTCGTGCAGCTGATCGGGATCATCACATCGGTCGCGTACTTCCACTCGCTGTCCGCGATCGGCCGCGCCCCCGGGGAAAATCAGCTCGGACTCTGGGCGATTTTCGTCCCCGTCGCCGGCGGCCTGGTGATCGGATTGATGGCCAGGTACGGGTCGGAAAAAATCCGCGGACACGGAATCCCCGAGGCGATGGAGGCGATTCTGATCGGGCGCAGCAAGATCAGCG
>DASYSH010000186.1:0-5515 GCA_036003525.1 Gemmatimonadaceae bacterium
TCCCCCTCACCCCTCACTGATCTTCCCCCTCACTGCTCACGTATCAAACAGCTCCCCCGCAAACCGCCGCGCATCAAACGCCCGCAGATCGTCAGCTCCCTCTCCCACTCCAACGAATTTGACCGGCACATTCAGCGCCTCGTGCACTGCGACGATCACGCCGCCCTTCGCGGTTCCGTCCAGTTTCGTCACCACAATTCCCGTCACCGGCACCGATGCCGAGAACGTCGACGCCTGCGCAATCGCGTTCTGTCCGATTGTCCCGTCGAGCACGAGCAGCGATTCGTGCGGCGCGCCCGGCAGCCGTTTCCCGATCACGCGCGCGACTTTTCGCAGCTCCTCCATGAGATCATCGCTCGTGTGCAGACGCCCGGCGGTATCGACGATGATCACATCGGCTCCGCGCGTCACTCCCGCGTCAATCGCGCTGAACGCGACCGCGGCCGGATCGCCACCGCTCGTTCCGGAAACGAAATCGACGCCGGCGCGCTCCGCCCACACACGCAGCTGATCGACCGCGCCGGCACGGAACGTGTCGCCCGCGGCAACGAGAACGCGCTTCCCCTGCGCCTTCAGACGAGTCGCGAGTTTGCCGATGAACGTCGTCTTTCCCGCGCCGTTCACGCCGAGCACCAGGATCACCGTCGGCTTGGCGTCGCTGAACTTGAGCGCAGGGTCGCTGTTGCCGCTCGTGAGCGCATTCGCGACCGCCGACCGCAGCGCCGATTCGAAATCGTCCTGAGTCTTGATCTCGCCGCGGCGCGCGAGGCGCTCCATGTCGGCGACGAGCCGCGCGGAAACCTTCACGCCGAAATCGGATTCGATCAGCAGCGTCTCGAGACGCTCGAGCGACCCCGCGTCGACACCGCCACGCGCAAATACCGCGACGTCCGTGAGCGCGACGTCCTTGATCCGCTGCCAGAGCGACCGTTTGACCGGCGACAGCTTCATCGCAATCCGACTTTCCGGCGCAGCACCCATTCCCCGCAGAGCGCAATCAGCGCGAGCGTGTACAGCCACCAGAGCGTTCGCGCCCGCGGCGCGCGATCCGATGCCGCCGCGGATCCCACCGCGCCCGAATGCACCGCCGGGCGGCGCGGCATCATCTCACCCGATGCGTTCACGGCGAGCAATCCGTCGCCGCCCGTCGTGTGCGTTTCATAGACACCCGCCGGAAGCGGCGGCGTGTCGGCGACGCCCGTTTCGCCGGCGAATCGCAGCAGCATCGTGTCCGCGCGCGCCGCGCCGAGCGCGCGAATCACGACGGTCGCCATCGAATCACGGGCGCTTCCGCGACGCCACCGCATCGGCTCGCCTGCGCGAACCCACGCGACGACCGGATGCGCGGCGCGTGAATCGGGCGCGTCTCCGGTGAGCCAGTCGAACACCGAACCCCATACGGCCGTGAACGCATCGGCACTCCGGCCGCCGCGAAATTTCCAGCGCCACAATCCCGATGCGCTGACGACCACCACCCGGCGCGGCTTCGAAGTTCCGGAAACGATCGGACGCTCGTCCATGCGTCGCGCGCGGCGCGACGTCACGGCGATCCATTCGGGATCGCGCGGCGCGAGTCCGGGCTCGACGGGCGGCAGCGAATCCCACGGCAGTCCGCCAAGGGATGCGAGCAGCGGCGACGGTGGCGCGCCGACGGCATAGAAGTCGTCGCCCTTGGCTGCGGGCGGCGCAATCAACGCGAGTGCGCCGCGCGTGAATGTGCGCGGCGGTCCGAACGCGGCCGTGTCGCCGTGAATCACTGCGAGCGGCGCCTCGGCGACGTTACGCCGCACTTCGTCTTCCGGCACGACCAGCAGCGAACCATCCTGCACCCAGCGGCCCGGCGCGACGCGGAAATATCCGCGCGTCGGCACGGCGAGAGTCCCGCGCAACACGTCGAGCGCATAGCGCGCGTCCTCGTCCGGCGCCGTCGACACGAACACGGCCGAAGCTCCACGAGCGACGTCGAGCGTGAAGCTCAGCGTGTCGTTCGCCGCGAGCGCGTCGCCGTCGGTGGAAAGCACGAGCTTGAGCAGCCGCGCGCCGGGCGCACCCCCGACCTGCGTGCGGAGCCGCACGGCGCGTTCGGCGTACGACGACAGCGAGTCGACCGGCGCCGCGATGAGCACCGTGCTTCCCTGCATCAGCGAGACACGACCGGCGTGCGATCCCGCGCCCCCTGAGGCGATCACGGCGCTGAACTCGACGGTGTCGCCGATCACGGCGGCCGCAGGGCCGTCGACGGAAACAACTGCCGCATCGAGACGTGACGTGCCCTCTATCGTGACGACGCGCGAGCCGGACGGAAGATCGGCGAGATGCTCCGGATCATCGACGCGTCCGTCGGTGATGAACACCGCCGCGCGGCCCGCGCCGAGCGCGCGCTCGACGAGCGGCGCGACGCGCGTGGCGCGGTCGATCGGAATTTTCGGCGCGCCGCCGGATCGAATGGAGTCGCCGACCAGCAGCAGCGTGTCGGCGCCGACGGAATCGGCGCTGTGCACGGCATGCGTCCACATCGATGAATCGCCGGACGAAGTCCAACTCGCCGACGCGTCGAGCGCGGCATACGGCCGCACGCGCCGCGAGGGGCCGCCCGGAGCGTCGAAGAGGAGGGCGAGCATGATCGTGAACGCGATGGCGCGCAGGACGAGCGGACGCGTTGCATGCGAGGCGCCGCCGATGCGGTACTGCAAGAACGCGAGTCCGGAGCCGGCGGCGATGGCGAAGAGCCAGATAAGCATCGAGTTAAACTACGCGCGGGAGGGGCGAATCGCGGGGGCCGGGAGCTGACAGCGACCGAAAACGGCGGTTTTCGGTAATCGCAATAAAAGATGTGCGTTAACATCGCCGAGGGCGCTGCCGCTTCAGGCTTCCGTCAGTGCGCGATCGTCGTAGGCGGCCTCAATACCCCCGCCGCCTGATCGAGCTGCGCCAGCGCATCGTGCCTCACCTGCTCAAACGCCGCAATCTCGTTCTGCGCCAGCGGCGGCCCCGCGTTCGACTTGAGCGCCGTCCTCGGATCTCGCTGCACCCCTCCGACGAGCACCTCGAAGTGCAGATGCGGTCCAGTCGCGAGCCCGGTCATCCCGACGTAACCGATCGTCTGTCCCATCGACACGCGCGAACCGGCTCGCACGCCGGAGGCAAAGCCCTTCATATGGCCGTACCGCGTTACGAAACCGTTCGGATGCCGCACATCGATGCTGTTGCCGTACCCGCCGCGCGACCCTTCGAATATCACCACACCATTTCCAATCGCACGGATCGGCGTCCCGCTCGCGGCCGCATAATCCGTCCCTTTGTGCGAGCGCCACTCGCCCAGTATCGGATGCTCGCGCATCCCGAACACGCTGGAAATCCGGCGAAATGAAAGCGGCGCGCGGAGAAACTGCGCGCGCAGCGAACGGCCGTCCTGATCGTAGTAATCTGCCTTTTCTTCGCCGCGCGGAACGAAGCGAATCGCCTGGATCTCCGCACCGCTCCGTTCCAATCCCGCCGCGAGAATCGCTCCGATGCGCACCGCGCCGGCTGGTGAACGCGATCGTTCGAACACGGCGCGCACGGCGTCGCCGTCCTGAAGTTCGCGGCTCATGTCGATCCGGTATTCGAAAATGTCGGCGATGGCCCACGCGAGTTCGGCCCGCGCCTTCTTCGAGCCGAGATCGCCAGAGCCGGCGTTTACCGCGTCGTAGAGATTCGAGTGCACGACACCGTGCATCACCAGCGTATCGGTCGTCCACGGCGTGCGCTCTTCGCGCGAGACCCAGGCATCGCCTGTCCGCACGAGGTGGAGCGTGAGATCGGCCGAAAACATCAGCGCGATATCCGACGGGCGCGGATCGGTGCCGTTCGTGCTGTCACCGGCGAATCGCACTTCCATGCCGGCGGGAATCTTGCGGGGATCGATTCCCGTGGCCGCGCGAATGGCGGCGCTCTGATCGTCGCCGCCGAGGCCACCGCGCGCCAGGACGGCCGCAAGCGACTCACCCTTTCCGACGGTATCCACGCTCGTCCACTCGCCTCCCGGCGGCAGCGGCGCGGGCCCGGCGACGTGCGGGAACGAGGGACCAAAGCGAAGCGCGGCGGCAGCCAGTAGGGCCACCGCCGCGAAAAATCCTATTCCCCAGAGCGTTACGCTGTTGCGCGAACCCCTCAATCCATTTGCCTCCGAATGAACGTCGGGATTTCGAGGTCGTCGAGATCGTTCTGCGGACGGCGTTCGGGAGTCGGCGCCGGATTGGCGCGACGCGCAGGCGCTGCGCCGCCGGCCGAACCCGACTGTCCGCCCTGATACGCGCTGCCGATCACCGGGCGCGGACGGCCGCCGTCGATAGGAATCACCGGCGTGCCCGTCGAAATGCGCGGGGTCATGTGCGAGGAATGAGACGGCGTCGACTGCGAAAGCGACTTGCCGAAGCCGGTCGCAACGACCGTGACGCGAATCTCGCCCTGCATCGACGGCTCCTGCACCGCGCCGAAAATTATTTCTGCGTCGTCGCCGGCTGCGTCGTGAATGATGTCCGCGATCGCGGTGACTTCGCCAATCGAAAGATCCGCGCCGCCGGTGACGTTGAGGAGGACGCCGGTCGCGCCGGAGATCGAAACGTTGTCGAGGAGCGGGCTCGAAATCGCCTGCTGCGCCGCCTCCATCGCGCGATTGTCGCCGCGGCCGATGCCGGTGCCCATGAGCGCGGCGCCGCCGTCCTTCATCACGGTCCGCACGTCGGCGAAGTCGACGTTGATCATGCCGATGCCGCTGATGATCGTCGAAATGCCGCTCGTCGCGTGCAACAGAACTTCATCGGCCTTCTTCAGCGCGTCCTGGAACGGAATCCCCTTCCCGACCACCGCGAGCAGCCGCTCGTTCGGCACCACGATCAGCGTATCGACGTATTTTGCCATCTCGGCGATTCCCTCGTCGGCCTGACGCATGCGCTTGCGGCCTTCGAACAGGAAAGGCTTGGTGACGATGCCGACGGTCAGCGCGCCGGCTTCACGCGCGAGTTCGCACACGACGGGAGCCGCGCCGGTTCCGGTGCCGCCACCCATGCCGCACGTGACGAACACGAGATCGCAGCTGGAAAGCACGCGCAAAACTTCTTCGCGGTTCTCTTCGATCGCCTGGCGTCCGATTTCAGGACGGGCACCGGCGCCGAGACCGCGGGTGAGTTTCTTGCCGATCTGGATTTTGATGTCGGACTTCGAGTTGAGCAGAGCCTGCGCGTCCGTGTTGACGGAGATGAACTCGACGCCGCTGAGGCTTTCCTCGATCATGCGATTGACTGCGTTCCCGCCGCCGCCGACGCCGACCACGCGCATCCGTGCGCTTTGTGCCGGCGTTTCCTCAAACTCGAAAATGCTCATGCTGTTGCCCAGTTAAGGGGTTCGTAACGTCGGCGTAAATATATGCACGTGATGATTTCTCACCACGTTGTTATGACGATTCAAATTGAAAAAAAGAACGCGCGCGATTTGGTGGAGTTATCCACCTTCGCGGCGCGGCGAAAACTATGTG
>DASYSH010000187.1:0-3775 GCA_036003525.1 Gemmatimonadaceae bacterium
ACGGCACGTCGTCGCCCGGCGCCGCCTGGATGGGGCCCAGGATGACGGGAACGTTTTTCTGCGCCAGCATCTGGCGCACCTTGTACGCCTCCGAACCGCCCTCGATGACGACGCGAATGCCCCATTTGTCGCCGAAGGCGACGGCGTCCTTGATCGACTGCTCGTTACTGGCGGCGATGATCGCGGGGACTTCCCTCTTGTAGAGCGGACGCATCGCCTCGTAGATCAGGTCGAGTTTCGTCGCGCCCGCGGTGCGGGCATCATCGTACGCTTTCGTTTCGGTCATGAACCGCTGGAAGTCGGCGACCGCCGTCGGACTGACGGTACCGCCGCCGCCGCGACGGCCACCGCCGCCCCCGCGTCCGCCGCCCCCGCGCCCACCGGGCAGCGTGAACACCATGCCGGCGTCCTTCTCGATCGAGAGATCTTCCCAATTCCATCCGGCGGTGTTGATCAGCGCGGCCTGCCCGCTGATCATGCCGCCGGTCGGCGAAGTCACGACGGTCGTGACGCCGCTCATGCGCGTCACGCCGAGGAGTTCGCTCTCGACGTTCAGGCCGACGATCGCGCGAATATGGGGATTGAACTCACCGAGTTCGCTCCGCAGCGACATCGTCTGCACGCTGTTGATTTCGGAGAGACCGATGCCGGTGTTGGCATCGATCATTCCGGGGTAAATGTATTTTCCGGTCGCGTCGATCACCTTCGCGTCGGTCGGACTCGCCATCGCGCCGATCTCGACGATGCGGTTGTCGCGAACGAGAATATTCGTGTTCGCCAGGCGCTGACCGCCGGGATTGACGATCGTGCCGCCTTTGATGAAGTACGTGCCTTCATCGCCCGCGCTCGCCTGCGCGGATGCGCGCGCCGCCGGCGCCGCGAGCAGCGCGGCGGATGCGATCGCAACGAGATACTTCTGCGTGCGGCCGTTCATCGCGAACCTCCCGAGCCCTTTGCGTCGCCCGCGACTTTCCTCAGCGTCTGCGCCTGGAAGCGGTCGAAATAGACTTTGCCGTCGATGATCGTGTACTCGACCATCGCATCAGGCGCGAACGGATGCGCGGAGAACACGGCAATGTCGCCGTCTTTGCCCGGCTCGAGCGAGCCGACCATTTTGTCCACGCCGAGCTGCTTGGCGGGATTCAGCGTTACCATCTTGAGCGCTTCGTTCACCGGCATATTGCCGTACCGCACACCGATGCCCGCCTCCTGATAGAGACGGCGGATTCGCTCGTCGGAGTCGGAGTTCACCGACACCACGATTCCGCGCGCCGACATGAGCGCCATGTTGTATGACGAGGCGTCGTACGCCTCGACCTTGTAGCCCCACATATCGGCGAACGTCGACGCCATCGCACCGTGTTTCGCGATTTCGTCGGCGACCTTGTACCCCTCGAGCACGTGCTGGAACGTGTTCACCTTGAACCCGTTTTCGTCGGCGACGCGGATCAGCATGAGGATCTCGTCACCGCGGTAGCTGTGCGTGTGCACCTTGAGATCGCCGTGCAGAATGTCCGCGAGCGCCTCGAGTCGAAGATCGCGGCGCGGCATGATCAGGTTGGGGTTCGTCTTCACTCCTTCGCGATACTCCTTCCATTCCTGATCGTATTCCTTGGCTTTCTGGAACCAGTAGCGATAGACGAACTCGACGCCCATGCGGCTTTCCGGGAAACGCTTCTGATCTGCGGGAAGCGTTCCGGATGCCTGCGTGACGTTTTCGCCGAGCGCGAACTTCACGATGCGGTACGCGCCCTTGAAGTACATCGAGTCGACCGGCATGCCCCAGCGCATCTTGATGACGCGCGCCTGGCCACCGATCGCGTTCGCGCTGCCGTGCAGCTGAAGCGCCGCGGTCACGCCTCCGGCGAGCGCGCGGTAGATGACCGGATCGTCGTTTCTCGTCTCGACCTGCACCTCGGGCGTGACGGACTCGCTGCCCTCGTTGATGCCGTTCTCGAGCGCGGCATGCGAGTGCGCGTCGATGACGCCGGGCATCACGAACTTGCCCGTGCCGTCGATCGTCTTGACGCCCGCCGGGATCGTCACATTCGCGCCGACCGCCGTGATCTTGCCCTTTTGCACGAGGATCGTGCCGTTCGGAATGTCGCCGCGCGTAATCGTGATGATCGTCGCGTTCTTGATCGCGATGTCCTGCGCGGAGAGAGCGACTGGCGCGGAAAGCGCGGCCGCCGCGGCACAGAGTCGGATGAATGATCTCATATGGGATTCCATGGTTAGTAGATCCGCCCTTCGATAAACACGTGCTTGATCGGGTTGCCGGCGGCGAACAGATCGTTGCCGCTCACCACGACGAGGTTCGCGAGCTTGCCGACCTCGACCGTGCCGACCGCTGCAGAAACGCCGAGCACTGATGCGGGCGTGACCGTGACCGCCCTGAGCGCATCGTCCGGACTCATGCCGGCTTCGATCGACGCGCGAACGCGATCTCGGAAACTCGCACCGCCGTCACCGCCGAACGACGCGAACGCGACCGGGATGCCGGCCTTCGTGAGCGCCGCCGCGTTCCCGCGAATCTCCATCGTGTCCGCGTGCGTCGGAGTCGGCGCGACGCCGCTCTTCCCCATGCCGACCGCGAGGAATGCGCGTCCGCTCACGTCGTCGACTTCAGGCCACTGCAGGCTGACGACGGCCGTGGCGCCCATCGACTTCAGGTTCGGGATCACCTGCCATCCTTCCTGCGACCCGACGACCACCGGGTTCTTCAGTCCCATCTCCTTCGCAATTTCACCGACGCGAATGATGTCGCGTTCTTTCGAAGCGACGAACCACGACAACATTTCGTTCGTCGCCGCCGGCATCAGCGCGCGGCGGAACGCATCCGCTGCGGGCCGGCCGCCGGGAATTCCTTTCTTGAATGCATTGTCGACGCGCGCCTCGTACTGCGCGTCGAGATATGCCTGACGGATGTAGGCGACGCTGCCGATTCCCGACTCGGGATACGCGCGCCCGCGCATCACGCCGAAGGAGACTTCCTGTCCCGCGTCGGCCTTGAGCGTCAGTTCGCCCGCGGATCGCGGTGCGGTCAGCGCAGCGCCGACTCTGCCCGGAAAAATTCCACCGTTGTATACCAGGCCGACCGTCGTCACGCCGCCGGCGCGGAACGCCTGCAGCTGCGCGTCTGTCGGCGAGAACTGGTCCGCCGCTTCGGCCCATGCATCGATTTCAGGAATGACCACCGGCGGTGGTGGCGGGCCCCCGCGACCAGCAGCCGGAATACCCTGCGCGCCGCCGCGGCCACCGCGGCCACCGGCCGGTGCCGCGGCTGCATCGGGCGCGGCGGCAAGTGCGCGCGTCGGACTCGGAAGCGCGATGCTCGTCGCCGCGTCGATCAGTCCTGCGTAGACCGACTGTCCGGCGAGATCCATTTTCACGGCGCCGGCGGGAACCGTCACGTTCGCGCCGACCGCAGCAATGCGGCCATCGCGGATGATCACGGTTCCGTGTTCGATCACCTTGCCCGGCGCGACGACGATGCGGGCGTTGGTGAGCGCATAATCGATGCGCGATGTTGCGGGGGCGTTCGCGGCGATGTTCTGCGCGGCCGCTATCGCGAACGCGGCTGGCAGCGCCGCGGCGGCGAGGAGGAGTCTACGTGCCATTCGTGGCTCTCCCAATTTCAAGAAACTGGTGATGGGGTTTTCGATCCCGTTTCGGACGAAGCTACGCCCGCAACGACTCGCGTCAATCTGCAGACAGGGCGTCATCCTGGCGATATGTGCCTAACTAATCGGTACGCTGCGGGACGCAGGAGCGT
>DASYSH010000188.1:0-4464 GCA_036003525.1 Gemmatimonadaceae bacterium
TCCGGCCTGCTCCTCGCGCTTCTTCTTCGCAGTTACCGCCGCCGCGACGAACGCCGCGAACAGCGGATGCGGACGCGTCGGCCGGCTCTTGAGTTCGGGGTGGAACTGGCATGCGACGAAGTGCGGATGATCGGGCAGCTCGATCATCTCGACGAGCGACGCGTCCGGGGAAAGTCCGGAGAGGCGCATGCCCTTCTCCTGGAACAATTCGCGAAACTGGTTGCTCACTTCGTAGCGATGTCTGTGCCGTTCACTGATCTCAGGCACCCCATAAATATCCGCGGCCTTCGAACCCGGACGGAGCCTGCATGGGTAGGCACCCAATCTCATAGTACCGCCCATGTCCTGCACGTGCTGCTGACTTTCCATGAGCGACACGACCGGATTGCCGCACTCGGGCGCGAACTCGCTGGAGTTCGAATCGTCGAGCATGCAGATGTTGCGCGCGAACTCGATGATCGCGACCTGCATGCCGAGGCAGATGCCGAAGAACGGCGTTTCGCTTTCGCGCGCCGCCTTGATCGCGTCGATCATGCCTTCGACACCGCGCACGCCGAATCCGCCGGGAACGAGCAGTCCGTCGAACGAATCGATCAGCGCGCGCGCCGCGGGTTCGTCCGTGAACAGGTCGCTCGACGTCCATTCGATTTCAACGCCGACATCGTTCGCGATGCCGCCGTGGATGAGCGCCTCCTGCACGCTCTTGTAGCTGTCCGCGTAGTCCGTGTATTTCCCGACTACGCCGATCTTCACGGTCGACGACGGCTCCATGACGCGGCTCACCATCATCTTCCACACGGAGAGATCCGGATCGCTCGCTTCGAGGCCGAGTTTGCGGCACACGAGATCGTCGAGCCCCTGATCCGCAAATGAAAGGGGTATTTGATAGATGGTGCGCACGTCGCGGCTCTCGATCACCGCGCCGAATTCCACGTTGCAGAAGAGCGCGATCTTGCGCTTGGTGTCTTCGCTGAGCGGACGCTCGGTGCGGCAGATCAGCACGTCGGGCTGGATACCGATTTCCATGAGATCGCGCACCGAATGCTGGGTCGGTTTTGTTTTCACTTCGCCGGCCGCGGCAATGAACGGAACGAGCGTCAGGTGAATGAAGAGCGCATTCTCGCGGCCTACGTCATGGCGGAATTGACGAATTGCCTCGAGGAACGGCAGCGACTCGATGTCACCGACGGTGCCGCCGATTTCGACGATCACCACGTCGTTCTCGGGAGCCATGCGGCGGATCGCCGATTTAATTTCATCGGTGATATGCGGAATCACCTGAACGGTTGATCCGAGGAATTCGCCGCGGCGTTCCTTCGTGATCACGTTCAGGTATACGCGCCCGGTGGTGACGTTGTTTTGCTGCGACAGCGGCCGGTCGATGAACCGCTCGTAATGGCCGAGGTCGAGATCCGTTTCGGCGCCGTCGTCCGTGACAAACACTTCGCCGTGCTGGAACGGGCTCATCGTGCCCGGATCGACGTTGATGTATGGATCGAACTTCATCATCGTCACGCGCAGGCCGCGCTCGACGAGCAGCCGTCCGAGTGATGCGGCCGCGATGCCCTTCCCGAGCGACGAGACCACGCCGCCGGTGACGAAAATGAACTTCGCGCTGTGCTGGGGCTGCGTCGGAGTGTTCGGCACTAGTGTCTCCCGGCGACTTTGTGTGAGTGTGCTGCGTGGACGGAGCTCCAGCGATTGTTCGCTTCGATCAAATCTTCTTCTGTATCGATCCCGCGGCCGTCTGCACGCGCCACGACCGCGACTCCGATCGCGAGCCCGTCGGCCAGCGCGCGCAGTTGTTCGAGGCGTTCAGTGACTTCCAGCGGATGCGGCGGCAGCGAGACCCATCGGATGAGCGCATCGCGCGTGTACGCATAGATCCCGAGATGCTGCCGTACCAGCCCGTCGCGCGCGGCCTTGTCGCTCGCGTCACGCAAAAAAGGAATCGGCGCGCGCGAGAAATACAGCGCGCGGCCGCTTGAATCAGCAACGACCTTAACGACGTCCGGATTTTCGAGGACGTCAGAACCTGCGCGGCACGCCGCGGTGCCGAGCGGAAATTTTCCCGACGTGACATGCGCGAGCGCACCGTTCACCGCATCGGCTCCGATGAACGGCTCGTCGCCTTGCACGTTCACGAATGCGTCATACCGGCGGAACTCGGCGAGCTTCGCGACTTCGGCGACCCGGTCGGTGCCCGACGGGTGGTCCTCGCGGGTCATGGCCACCTGCGCGCCGGCCGATCGTGCGGCGTCAGCCACCTCTGCCGCGTCCGTGGCAACGACGACCCGGTCGCCGATATTCATGGCCGAAACCCGCTCCCAGACTCGGACGATGAGCGGCTCGCCGCCCAGAAGGCGGAGCGGTTTTCGGGGGAGTCTGGTGGCCCCCAGCCGGGCTGGGATCACGATCAAGGTGCTCATTGAAGCACCCTCGGCTGAGGCGGCGCGGATGCAAAATCCACGCCACGGAAGATAAACCCCGTCCGAGCATAGCGCAAAGCTTTGGGGTAAATCGGGTTCCGATGGCCGCGATCGGCACTTTGGACGGTATTACTTCGGAACCGCGGAGAACACCAGAACAATACGGACAGCGACCGAATAAAACTTGGGGGAACTACTCTCGTTTCCGAGAGCGCAGTTCCCCCAAAGATTGATCCGGAATTTTTCCGCGGTTACTCCGGTTTTCTCCGCGGTTCCGAAGTAGAAGCCATGCGAAGAAAGTTCTCCAGAATGCGCTTCCCATGCTCGGTCAAAATCGACTCCGGATGGAACTGAACCCCCCAGACCGGATGACTCGCGTGCCGCATCGCGTGAATCTCCGTCGAATCATCCACTGCCGTCGCCGTGACCTTCAGCGCCGCCGGCAGCGACCCAGCCTCCACAACCAGCGAGTGGTACCGCATCACCTCGAGCGGGTTCGCCACGCCCTCGAAAAGTCCCGTGCCATCGTGCTGCACCCTCGACGTCTTTCCATGCATCACGCCCCGCGGCGCACGAACAACCTTGCCGCCGTACGCCTCACCGATCGCCTGGTGGCCCAGGCAAACGCCGAGAATCGGAATCTCCGATCCGAACCGTTTGATGAGCGGAATGCAGATCCCCGCTTCCGCCGGCGTTTTTGGCCCGGGACTGATGACAATCGCCGTCGCGCCGAGCGCGCCGACCTCGTCGAGTGAGACTGCGTCGTTCCGAACGACGCGTGGATTCTCGCCAAGCTCGCCCAGGTACTGGACGAGGTTGTACGTGAACGAATCGTAGTTGTCGATGACCAGGAGCATGCCGGAAACTATCGGATCGGCTCGCCCTTCTCAAAGTCGTACAGCGTCAGCGCGCGGAGCGTGTAGAAGCTCGTCCAGTACTGGCGCAGCGCGATGACGTACGCCTGGAGCGCGGCGTCCTTTTCCTGCTGCGCGATGTACAAATCGGCGTAGTTGATGCGGCCGATCACGTAGCGGTTGTACGCCACGTCGTAGCGCTGCGAGCCGACCGTGTCGGCCTTCGCCGAGATGATCAGGCCGCGGCGCGACTGCTCGAATCCGAGCGCCGCAAAGCGCGCGGTCTGCTCGATGTTCGCGACAGAAAGCTGATTGTTGTAGGTGACCTGCTTGCGCGTCGCCTCGGCGGCCTGAATGTCGGCCGAATGTGCGCCCCACAAAAAAATCGGCGTCGAGACCTGCAGCGAGAACGCCTGCGCTTCGAGCGGATTCTTGTACGCCTGATTCAGGATCGGCGCCGTCTGATTGAGGCCGTAGCTCGCGATGACGTTGGCGCCGGGACCGCCCGACAGCTTGGCCTCCGCAAGGGTGCGCCTCGCCGCGACGTCGCTGAACTCGTTGATCTTGATCTGCGATTCGTTGCGGAGCGCCTGCTTGATCGCCATCAGCGTGTCGACGGCGAACACCGGCGGGATCTCCGACGCGACGACGACGTCGAGCGGAGTTCCCGGCGGGACGTTGATCGCGATGCGCAGCGCGGCAAGAGAACGGTCGAACTCGAGCTGCGCCTGATCAACCGCCGCGTGCGCGCGCAGCTGCGCGAGTTCACTCTGCAGAAGATCATTCTCCGCGATCTTGCCGACCTGCACGCGGCCGGTGTTCAGGCGGTACACCGTGTCGTTGACCGCCGCGTTCGCGATCGAGTTCTTCAGATTCAGGCGCGCCGAGTAGAAATCGAAGAATGCGCCGGTCGCGGACAGCGCAATCTGTTCGCGAGTTTCGAGATACTGCCGCTCGGCGATGTCGATGCTCAGTTCCTGTTCGCGAACGCCCCACCGGATTTCGTTCGCGCGGAACAGCGGCTGCACGAGCTGCACCTGAAACGGCGTCGTCGTGTAGCTCTTGAACTGCTGGCTTCCGCTGAGCTGCGTCTGTGAAACGAGCGACTGGAAACTCAGCGTGCCGCCCGTGAACGGCAGCTGCTGGCTCAGCGTGAGGCCAAGGTTTCCGTTGGTCTGATT
>DASYSH010000189.1:0-6683 GCA_036003525.1 Gemmatimonadaceae bacterium
GATTTGCCGCTACAAGATGCGCCAAAACGCCCGCGCGAAGTCGACGCCGAACATCCAGTTTCCCCGGCGCAATCCGCGCGCGACGTCAAAGCGGAGCGCGTCGAACAGAGTCAATACACCCAGGCCGGCGGACTCGTGCCACCCATCGGCCGGGAGTGCACTTGCACTGCTCCCAGTCGTCCAAATTCCCTGCACGAACGGGGCAAGCGTGACTGGCACGGGCAATGAGCCAAAACGCCCGAGAGGCATTCGAAAGGACCATGCCGGATGTCGCCATTCTACGCGCTGGCTCAATCCGGTCGTGCCGGACAGCGCATGATAGCCATAGCCCGGACCGGTAACGGGGCCGCCAAAATAGACGAGATCCTGTGCCGGCGCTCCCGCGCCGACCACGCCCGCCGCAGTCGTCTCGAGCTCGAGACGGTCCGCGCCGAATGCCCGCTCGATCTGCGCGTCGAGCGAAAGCCGGCCCGTCCAGTTCGTGCGCTGCGCGGCCGTCGAGACATCGAAATTATTTCGCGCGCCGGAAACCGACGCGGCGAGCTGCAGCGTCGATCCAAACGGCCCATCGCTCCGCGCATGGAACGCGCTGAGCGTCGCGCGCCACGCCGTTATTGAATCCGCGGCGAATGCCGGCTGAAACGATCCGCTCACCGGTTTCGCATGCACCGCGAGCGCCGTCTGCTGATCGCGGTCCAGCGCGACGCTCCATCGCGCGCCGGCGAAGTCGCCGGCGGTAATCGCGACCGAGACGCCACGCGACCGGTAGTAATCGGTGAGGTCGGCGCCGAACTCCTGCGCCGCGAGCGTATTGCGAACGCCGCTGACCTCGGCAACGTCGCCGGCGGAGAGAAAATCGTCGTGCGCGGAGATCGTCACGCCCGCGCCGCCCGGCCGCTGCCAGCCCGCTGCGATCGCTTCCTTGAATGCGTGATCGCCGGTCCCGAACCGCACGTGACCGCCGACGGAGAAGCCGCCGCCGAGGCTCCGCGTCACTCCCGCCCCGACCGCAATGCCTTCCACGCGATTCATTCGCAGGATATCGCTGATCGCAGGAACACTGAGCGCCGTTTGCTGGACGCGGGCGAGCGCTTCGCCTTTCACGAGCGTGCGCGCTTCTTCCTGCACGCGCCGCACATCATCGTTTTCGGTGAGCTTCACGTCACCGGGGATGGCATCGAGGATCGACCCCTTGAACGGATACTGTTGCAGACGGTCCGCCGGCAGTGAGACGATCTCCGGTCCCTGAAAGAGCGGCGCGCCGAGATCGGCATTCACCTGGACGCAGCAGATTTCCCAGCGGCCGCGAATGATTCCGCGCGCGGGAAAATGCAGCCAGCTGCCCGTCCGGCGGATTTCAATTTCCTGCCGGCGCGGCAGCCAGAACCGGCTGTCGACCAGGCCGTTTTCGAGAATAACCGAAACGTCCTCGAGTTCGCGGTCTTTGAGCGCCGCGCGCGTGAAGCTGAACGTCATGCGCACGACGCTGCCGTTCGACCGGTCGAGGTAGACCGCGCCAACCGCGCGCGGCTGCGTCACGTCCTTTGGCCGCACGCTCACCATCATCACCTCGAACGTGCGGTCGTTCGTGCGGATCGTCAGCGAGTCCGTGATCGCATAGTCGTACGCCGTGCGACCCACGCTCGAGAGCGGATGCGGCACGTCCTGCACTTCGTCGCCGTCGCCGAGCCGGATGATCGACGGAAAATTATTCTGGACGATCGCGAGGTGGTCGCGATGGTACTGGATGTCGGTCGGCGCAAGGAGTGTGTCGCGGCGCCCGACGATCCGCTGCTTGCTCTCGTTCGGCGCCCGCCAATAGACTTCCACGGCGAGCTCGTCCGTGCGCACCACTTTCGGCGGGTCGGGAAACCCCTCGCCAAGCTGGGCGAGAAAGGTGAGCGACCCGTGCGCGGTGGCGTGAAAATTGGTGAGCCCGGTGTCGGCCAGCTGCGCGGCGCGGCGCGCGATCGCGACGTCCACTAGACTCATCGTGCGCGCGTCGTTCCACTGCTGCGCCCGCGCCGCGACAGGAACACCCGCCGTGCACAACACAACGAACACGGAAAAAAAACCGGCGAATCTGCGCTGAGACAATTTCGCCGCGAACAGAGGACGCATGAACGGAAGATCATCGGACGGTCCGGGCGGGGCAACGGGCAAGAAAACACTCGTTCCGGTCTGGAAGGAAATACTCCTCGACACCGACACGCCCGTGTCGGCGTTCGCGCGGCTGCGCGGGGAGCGGACTTCGCGCGGCGGTGAGTTCGCGTTTCTGCTCGAGTCGGCGCCCGCCGGAGGCGACACATGGGCGCGCTACACTTTCCTGGGCACGGAGCCGCGCGGCGCGTGGAAGCTCACCGACGGAGTGGTCCAGGACTGGACCGCCGAGCGCGGCTGGCACGGTGATCGCACGCCTGAGGATCCGTTCGCGGACCTGCGCGCGATCGTCACTGAGTTCGAGCCGGTGGCCGCGCCGGAACTCGGCGCGTTCTGGGGCGGTGCCGTCGGATATTTTTCATACGACGCCGTGCGCTACATCGAGAAGCTGCCGCATCCGCCGCCGCAGGGTGTGAACGCGCCCGATGCGCTCGTGGTGTTCACCGGCGTTGTCGTGATCATCGACAACCTGCGCGCGCAGGCCCGTGTGGTGAATGCCATGCGCGTTCCCGCGGAGTGCACCCCCGACGATCTCGTCCGCCTCACAGCCCGCGCCCATGGCGAGATCGACGCAGTGATCGCGCGTCTGCGCACCGGGCCGTCGCTGCCGCCACTCACGCTCAGCGCTGACGCAAAACCCGCGGTCGGCCGCTCGACGTATGCGCGCGAACAATTCCTCGCGGACGTCGCGCGGATCAAGGAGTACATCGTCGCGGGCGATTGTTTTCAGGCGCTGCTCGCGCGCCGCATCGTGCTGCCGCACGATTTCGAAGGCACGTCGCTGTATCGCGCGATTCGCGCGATCAATCCGTCGCCGTACATGTACCATCTCGCGCTTGATGGCGTCGAACTGGTCGGCAGCTCGCCCGAGCTTCATGTGCGCGTCGCGGATGACAATGTGATCGTGCGGCCGATCGCGGGCACTCGCACCCGCGGCCGCACGACCGAGGAGGACGATGCGGCCGCGCACGATCTTCTCGCCGATGAAAAAGAGCGCGCCGAGCACGTGATGCTCGTCGATCTCGGCCGCAACGACGTGGGGCGCGTATCGGAGTACGGGTCCGTTCGCGTCACGGAGCTGATGGCGATCGAACGATTCTCGCATGTCATGCATATCGTGAGCCAGGTCGAAGGCCGTCTCGCGCCCGGCCGCTCCACGCTCGACGTGTTTCGCGCGACGTTTCCGGCAGGCACGATGACGGGCGCGCCGAAAGTGCGCGCGATGGAGATCATCGACGAGCTGGAGCCCGAGCGGCGCGGGCCGTACTCGGGCGCGGTGGGATACATCGCGTACGGCGACCGGCGCATGGATCTCGCCATCACGATCCGCACCTGCGTGATCGCTGGTGGCGAGGCGAGCGTGCAGTGCGGCGCGGGGATTGTGGCGGATTCCGTGCCCGAAAAGGAATGGGACGAGACGGAGAACAAAGCGCGCGCCATGCTCACCGCGATTGGACGGGTACGCTCCGCCGCGCATATTTAGCCCAATGCCATTCCAACTCGCCGGGATCGAGAACGAATACAGCTTCGAGCTGCGACCGGGCGCGATGATGGTCGTGGGACGCGCGGTGAATTCCGACTGCGCGGTCGTGGACGCGACGGTCTCGCGCCGCCACGCCGAAATGACCGTCGCGCACAACGGCATCCAGGTGAAGGACGTCGGGTCGAGCAACGGCACGTTCGTGAACGGTGTGAAGGTCGACAGCTATTTCGTCGTGCCCGGCGACACGCTCACGTTCGGAAAAGTGGCGTTCAGGCTCGAAGAGCTCGCGCCGGCCGCGCCGCCGCCGGTCGTGGCCGCGCCCGAGGTCTCATCACCGAAACCGGGCGCGACGATCGTTCGGCAGGTGCCCTCCTCAGGCGATTCCATCGCCGCGCTCGGACGGCACAGCGGCAGCATCAAAGCCGTGATGGCCGGCGATGCCGATCCCGCCGAAAAGGACCGGCAGAAGCTGCAGATCCTGCTGGAGGTGTCGAAAGGATTGACGCGCGCGACGGACGTCGACGCGCTGCTGCGCAAAGTCGCCGACTACGCATTTCAAATTCTCGAAGCCGACCGCTGCGCGATTCTGCTGATCGACGAAAACGGCCAGCTCAACACGAAGATTTCACGCGACAAGCGCGGCGCCGACGCGCCGCAGGCGGTGCCGCAGTCGATCGCGCGCATGGCCGTCGATGAAAAAGTCGCCGTGCTCTCAGACAACGCGGGCGAGGACCAGCGCTTCACCGGCCAGTCGATCCTGATGCAGCGGGTGCGCTCTGCGCTGTGCGCGCCGCTGATCGGATCCGAAAACAAAGTCCTCGGCGTTTTGTACGTCGACAATTTCCAGAGCACCCACCGTTTTGGTGAAGCCGATCTCGATTTCCTGATCGCATTCGCGGGAATCGCCGCCGTCGCAATCGAAAACGGGCAGTTCGGCGAGCGGATCCGCCGCGAAGCGCTCGTGCGCAGCAACTTCGAGCGCTTCTTCACGCCGCATCTCGCGGCGCGCATCGCGAACAGCGCGGACGCCGTGAAGCTCGGCGGAGACAAGCGCCCGGTCGCCGTGCTCTTCTCCGACATTCGCGGCTTCACCGCGCTGTCGGAAACGATGGATCCCGACGCGATGGCCAAGCTGCTCACGGAATACTTCACCGAGATGGTGGAGTGCGTGTTCAGGCACGGCGGAACGCTCGACAAATTTATCGGCGACGCCGTGATGGCGCAGTGGGGCGCCCCGCTCGGCGAGAGCGACGACGTCGACCGCGCCATGGAAGCGGCGCTCGACATGATGGAGGCGCTCGACCAGCTGAACGAGCGGTGGACGGCGGCCGGCCGGCCCACGCTGCAGATTGGCGTGGGGCTTAACTTCGGTGAGGCATTCGCCGGAAACATCGGCAGCGAACGACGCATCGAGTACACCGTGATCGGCGACACCGTGAACATCGCAAGCAGGCTGTGCGGCGCCGCGGGCCCCGGCGAAATTCTCCTCAGCGAGGAATTCAAGGTCGCGCTGAAGACGCCGCCGCGCATGCAGCCGATGCCGCCGATGGAGCTCAAGAACAAGACCCAGCCGGTGAAGGTTTACACAGTGGTGCGGTGAGCGAGCCTTTTTTTTCGGCTCCGCCCGGGTACGAATCGTTCCTCGTTGGTCGCGCGCGCGTCGTCGCGCTGCAGCCGCTCGCCGGCGCGATTCGATCGGCGATCGGATCGTCCACCCTGTTCGCATTTGCGTCCACGCAGCCCGGCGCGAGCGCGCTCGCCGGCCGCGGCGTCGTCTGGACCGCGGCGCTTCCGAACGGCGTCGAGATCGTGGTCCGGCACAGCCGCCACGGCGGAGCGCTGGCCGCGCTGACCGGCGATCTGTTTGTCGCGCCGACGCGCGCACCGGTCGAACTCGCGAACGCGCTGCGCCTGGCGAACGCGGGCGTGCCGACCGCCGAGGTTGTCGCCTACGCGGTGTATCCCGCGATTGGACCGTTCGCGCGCGCAGACGTCGCAACGCGACGTCTGCTTGGGATGGACTTTCCGGACGCCTGGCGCGCGACGGGCGATGGCGCCGAGAGAAAGGCGCTGCTCGCCGCGCTCGCGACGCTGCTGCGCGCGCTCCGCGCCGCCGGCGCGATGCATCCCGATTTGAATCTGAAGAATATTTTCATCACGCCGAACGGCGACGGCCCGACGGCATTCGTGCTCGACGTCGATCGCGTCGTGTTCGGCGCGCCGGGCAGCGGAGAAATTGCATCCCGGAATCTCTCCAGGCTGATCCAGTCGGCGCGCAAATGGCGCAAACGGTGGAATCTCGACATCGACGAATTCACCGACCTCGCGCCGCTCGCCGCGACGCTGGGGATCGCCAAGAAGGACGCCGCGCGATGAGCCGCGTTCCACTGAACCGGGTCTGCATCGTGATGATGAGCGCGGTCGGTGACGCCGTGCACGTCCTCCCCGTGATTACGGCCATCAAGCGCGCGAATCCATCCGCCCACATCACGTGGGTGCTGCAGCCCGGGCCCGCCACGCTGGTGCGCGGGCATCCGCTCGTCGACGACATCATCTTGTTCGAGCGCACGGCCGGACTGCGCGGATTTCTCGATATCAGCCGCACGCTGCGCGAACTCAAGTTCGATGTCGTGATCAACCTGCAGGTGTACTTCAAGGCCGGCATCATCACCTCATTCACGCGCGCACCGGTGAAGCTCGGGTTCGATCGCGCACGGGCGCGTGATTTCAACTGGCTCTTCACCACCGACAAGATCGCGCCGCACGCGATGCAGCACGTGCAGGATCAATATTTCGAGTTCTGCGACTGGCTCGGAATACCGCACGAACCGGTGGAATGGGGACTCGGTCCCTGGCCGGCCGAACGCGAGTGGCAGCGGGAGTTCTATTCAAGAATCGAGCGGCCGGCGATTCCGATCGTCGTGGCGACGAGCAAGCCGGACAAGGACTGGATGCCGGAACGATGGGCCGAAGTGTGCGACGCGCTGCATTCGGATTTTGGAATGCAGCCAATCCTCGTCGGCGGGAGATCGCCTCGCGA
>DASYSH010000190.1:0-4882 GCA_036003525.1 Gemmatimonadaceae bacterium
ACTTCGACGGTCAGTGCGTCGCCGTTCATGCGCGCTCCACCACCATCGCGAAGCCGAGCCCGCCGGCTGCGCAGACGGTCATCAGGCCGAATTGTCCGTTGCGGCGCGCGAGTTCATTCACGAGCGTCGTCGTGATGCGCGCGCCGGTCGCGCCGAATGGATGGCCGATCGCGATCGATCCGCCCATGACGTTCAGGCGCGTGCGATCCACCGTTCCAACCGGACTCGGGAATCCCGCGCGATCGGCCCAGTACTGCGATTCGAAGCCTTGCAGGTTCGAGAGCACCTGCGCCGCGAATGCCTCGTGCATTTCCACCAGGTCGATGTCTTTCAGCGAGAGGCCCGCGCGCTTGAGCGCGACCGGCGCGGCAAACACCGGCGCCTGCAGCAGCTGCTCGCCCGGGTCGATTGCCGCGTACGCGTAGCTGCGTATGTACGCGATCGGAGTGAAGCCGAGCGCTTTCGCGCGATCCTCGCTCATCAGCAGAACCGCCGCGCCGCCGTCCGTGAGCGGCGACGCGTTGCCGGCCGTGACAGTGCCGTATTTGCGATCGAACACCGGCTTGAGCTTCGTCAGCGCGTCGAGCGTGGAATCCGTGCGAATTCCATTGTCGGATGTGAGCGTCCGCTCGTAACGCGGCGGAATGTACGCCGGCACGATTTCGGCCGTGAGCCGGCCATCCTTCGTTCCAGCCGCCGCATTCATGTGCGACGCGAGCGCGAGCTGGTCCTGCGCGAGCCGGGCGATGTGGTTCAGCTTCGCCATCTTGTCGGCGGACTGTCCCATCGTCTCGCCGGTCGTCGGCTCGGCAATGGCGGGCGTGATCGGGATGAAATCGCGCGGGCGGATCTTGGCGAACGCGCCGAGCCGCTGGCCGAGCGTCTTTGCCTTGCTCGCGGCCACGAGCGCGTCGCTCATTCCGCGCGAGTGCAAAATCGGAACGTTCGACAGCGATTCCGCGCCGCCTGCGATCGCGATGTCCGCCTGACCGAGCATGATCTGATCTGCGGCGTCGGTGATCGCCTGGTTCGCAGACGCGCACGCGCGGCTCACGCTCCATGCCTGAAGATTCTTTGGAAAAATCGGCATCAGCGCGACTTCACGCGCGATGTTCGGGGCGAGGACGTTCGGCACGACGGTGCCGAACACGAGCAAATCCACGTTCGTTGGATCGACGCCCGAGCGATGCACGAGCTCGCTCACCGCCATCTTGCCGAGCTCGATCGCGCTGAGACGCTTGAGATCGGTGCCCGCCCGCGCGAACGGCGTACGAACGCCCGCGATTATCGCGACGCGGCGAGGGTTACTCTGGATGCCCATATCGATGAAAGCTAGGCTATGTTGTTCGTCGATGGGAAACCCCTCAGCCATCCCGGCGAAAAAGCTTTCCTGGAGAGAGGACACTCGCGCGCGACTCGCTCGCGACCGGTTCGACGTCCTGGTCATCGGCGGAGGGATCAACGGCGCGGGAATTGCGCGCGACGCTGCGCTGCGCGGGCTGTCCGTCGCGCTGATCGAACGCGGCGACTTCGCGAGCGGCACCTCGAGCCGGTCCTCGCGGCTGGTCCACGGCGGCGTGCGCTATCTCGAGCATGGTTTTTTTCATCTCGTGTTCGAATCGAGCCGCGAGCGGCGCATTTTGCTGGAGATCGCGCCGCATCTGGTAAAGCCGCTCCGGTTCACATGGCCCGTGTACGAGGGCGCGCGGATTCCGAAATGGAAATTGAACGCGGGGCTTTGGCTCTACGATTTGCTCGCCGCATTCAGGAATGTCGCGCGGCATCACTCGCTCAACGCCGCGCAGGTGCTCGCGACGGAGCCGAAACTCAAACGCGACGGCCTCAGGGGCGGCGCGATCTACTACGACGCGTCGACGAACGACGCGCGCCTCACCATCGCGAACGTCGTCGACGCCGTTTCGGCCGGAGCGGCCGCGCTCAACTACGCCGAGGCGATCTCGCTGTCGTTCGACGGCGCGCGCGCGTCCGGTGCATCAGTGCGCGATCAATTCACGCAGCAGATCTTTGAAGTCCGCGCAAAGTGTGTGGTGAACGCGACGGGGCCGTGGACGGACGCGATCAGCCGGATCGAAAATCCATCGTCGCCGGCCGCGGTGCTCGGCACGAAGGGCGTGCACATCGCGGTGCCCGCCGACCGCGTTGGAAACCGCGCGGCGGTCACGATGCTTGCGCACGCCGATCAGCGCGTGATGTTCGTGCTCCCGGGCGCGACGCACACGATCATCGGCACGACCGACACGGAGACGAACGAGCGGCCCGATCAGGTCCGCGCGACGCGCGGCGACGTGAATTATCTGCTCGACGCCGCGAACTCCTATTTCCCGGACGCGAAGCTCACGACCGATGACGTGGTGTGTGCGTGGGCGGGAATTCGCCCGCTGATCGCGAGCGGAAATGCCGGCGACCCAGCCGGCGCCAGCCGCGAGCAGGCGATCACCGTCGGCCTCCGCGGCGTGATCGCGGTGACCGGGGGCAAACTCACCACTTACCGTTCGATGTCCGAAGAGGTCGTCGATCGCGTGGAGAGCTGCCTCGGCAAACCGCGCACGAAATCCGATACGGCAACTCGCCCGCTCCCCGGCTCCGCGATTCGTCCAGCCGATGTCGACTGGCGCAGCGCCGTGCTCGTCGCCGGGCTGCCATACACGACCGCCGACGTTTCCGACGCGGCCGGCCACGAGTTCGCATGCACCGTCGCCGATGTTCTCGTGCGCCGCACGCACCTCGCGTTCGAGACGCGCGATCATGGCGTCTCGGTTGCGCCGCGCGTCGCGGAAATTCTCGCGTCCCGCCTGGGCTGGTCCGCGGCCGGTATCGCGCGCGAACTCGCGAACTATCGCGCCGAGGTCGCGCGCCTCTTCACCATCGACGACGCTGAGTAGCTAGACGATTTCGTCCGGCTTCGCCTCGTGAATCGTCACGATCTCCACGATGAGCAGCTTTCGAACCGAGGTCGGCAGTTTGAGCACCACGAGATCGCCCTTCTGCTTGTTGAGCATCACGCGGCCGATCGGAGACGACATCGTCACCTGTCCTTCGTCGAACTCCACGGAGTCGCCGAAGATCAGGTGATACGTCTCTTTCTTCTTTGAATCCTGATCCTGCACGGTGATTCTTGAGCCGAGCCCGACGCGGTCCGTGGGGATCTGCGTGATGTCGATCTGCGAGAGCTTGCTGAGGCGCATCGTGAGCTGGCCGAGGCGCGCCTGAACGAGGCGCTGGCGCTCGAGCGCGGCTTTGTATTCGGAGTTCTCACGCAGGTCGCCCATTTCCACGGCGCGCGCGATTTCCGCGGGCAGCGTGACGTTGAGCTCGATGCGGAGTTTTTCGACTTCTTCTCCGAGCTTTTGTTTGAGTGCTTCGATCATGGCGGGACGGATCCATCCGGGAAAGCTGTGACAATAAAACGCGAGCGCCCGGCCGCGTAGGTCATGGCCGGGCGCTGCTGCTTCTGGAACACTATCATGAGCACGCGGGTCCTGCAATCGGTCCGAACGCGCTATCGTTCGGCATGCTTCGCGAAGAGCGTCATGATGATGTCACGCGGCTCGTTTTTGAGTCGTGGCCGAGCCGCTCGATGTCGTTCAGCGTGAGCGTGTACGCCGTCCGCGGCGTGATCATCGACACTGCGTTTCCCGATGTCCGGCGCGACCTGAACGCGTGGATCGATGCGCATCCGCCGGCTGGCGCGATTGTGACGCATTACCATGAAGATCATGCGGGCAATGTCGAGTCGATGGCTGCGCGCGGCCTGCCGATGTGGATCATGCCGGAGACACTCGCGAAAGTTCGCGCGCCGCACCCGATTCTCGCTTACCGGCGATGGTGCTGGGGGTCGCAGCCGCCGCTGGTGTCGCCGGTGATTCCATTCGCGCACCCGGCGTTCGAGATGATCCACACACCGGGCCACTCGAGCGAGCACCACGTCGTGTGGGATGCCGAGCGCGAGACAGTGTTCGGCGCAGACTTATTTCTCGGCGTAAAGGTGCGCGTGACGCACCCGTGGCCGCGCGAGGATGTGCGCGCTCAAATCGCATCGATTCGCAAAGTGATCGCGCTGCGCCCGACACGTTATTTCGACGCACATCGCGGACTTGTGCCCGATCCGGTCGCGCAGCTTACGGCGAAGGCCGATTGGACCGAAGAAACCGTTGGAAAGATCGATGTGCTGATCGGACGCGGGATGTCCGACCGTGAAATTGTGAAGACGCTCTTCCGTCGCGAGGACAAATGGAGCTTCGTCACGCAGTACGATTATTCGCGGCGGAACTATGTCGCATCAGTCCGCGCGACTCGCGGAACACTCTAACCGGGCGCTGGTACGGACCAGGGACTTCGAAGAGGGAATGAACGATGACGGATTCTCGACGTTATCTGCGAGCGGCGTTTACGAGCCTGCTGGCTGTCACGGCTTCCTGTTTTTCGTGGGAAGCGCCGTCGTACGACGGCGGTTCGATTTCGTTCGGATCAGACGTATCTGGCCTGCGCACCGCGTTCGCAACCTGGCAGATCGTCGATCAACACGGCAGCGGCGGCGCATATGTTGACGGCCGCAACCGGATTCTATCCGCCGGTGTGCTCGTGTGGGAATGCGACGCAAACTCGCGGCAGCTCCACGCGTTTGGATCGCTCCCATATATCGTGAATAACTATGGCGGCGACTCTGTCGTCGTGACGTCGTGGCAGTCGGACAGTTTTGTGTTGTATGCGCCACTGGGTGCGACAAGCGAAATGCGGGTAACCATCGAAGGCGCTTTTGCCACTACCGCACCGACAGATACCGTCGTCGCGAGCCAGGTCATTTCACCCTACTGTTCCGGACAACTCGATTCCCTTCGCGCTCTGCCGCGGTCGCGCTTGA
>DASYSH010000191.1:0-8906 GCA_036003525.1 Gemmatimonadaceae bacterium
CTTCTGTTGGGGGGGATCGACCGCGTGGGGAGCAGCGGTCTACAACGGAAAGGGATTCGCGGGATCCGTTTCGTTTTACGGCTCTCCGTTCGCAACGAACGGTGCGGTTGCCGTCGACTCGCTGGCGAAAATCACGGCACCGGTACTCATGTTCAACGGCTCGCTCGACGCGAGAACCGGCGCATTCATTCCGCCGACCGACAGCGCAATGAAGAAACTTGGCAAATGGTTCGAGGGCACGAACTACGACGGCGCAGTTCACGGTTTCATGCGCGCACAGGATGATCCGGTGACCGGCAACACGCCGCCATCGACCATGGCCGCGAATCTGACTGCGGCGAAGGATGCGTGGCCGAGGACCGTCGCCTTCTTCAAGAAGAATCTCGGAGTGAAGTAAGCGCGTGACGATCGCCATCGGCCTCGCGCTCATCGCCGTTCTCACGGTGGGCGTGCTGTTCATGATCAACGGCGTGGGATTTTTTGCGCCGTCGAAACGGCCGAGCGTTGAGTTCGATCCTGAAGTGTTGACTGGCCACATCGCCCGCGTGACCGCCGCGATCAGCGCGGCGGCCGCGGGCGCTGTGGCCTACACTCTCGAAGGACACAGGCACGACGTCGCAGCGATGAGCATCGACGGTTCGAGCATTCAGGCCGGTGTCGACGTCGTGATCGAGCGAATTGAAAACGGCCTGGCCTTCGTCGAACGCTGGGAAGTGGTCGAGGGACGGATCTAACGGATCACGTGCCCCGCGAGAGGGCGAACACCGAGAGCCACTCCGGCCAGTTGCCGCTCATCTCGAAGAAATCGTCAAAATAGACGAGGCCGCTGTTTTCGAACGCCTCGATGAGCGTCGCAAACCCCTCTTCATCATAGATGGGCCCGATGGCGACGAGCCCGTGCTCGACCCGAAACTCCTCGTCGGTCAGCGTCAGCGCCTTGTCGATCTGCGCGCGCGTAATTCCCGAGCGCTCGTAAGCGGCCCTCTTCACCACAAGGGTGGACGCGCCGGATGATAGTGGAAGTGGCATGAGAGAAGGCTAGCTTTCAGACAATGAGCGAAGCAACTCCCACCAGGACGTTCGACGTCATCGTAGTCGGCGGCGGTCACGCGGGCACCGAAGCCGCGGTCGCGGCAGCGCGCGCGCTCGGCGCCGGCGCGCGCGTCGCGCTCGTGACCAGTTCGCTCGATACGATCGGACAGATGTCGTGCAACCCGGCGATCGGTGGCGTCGCGAAGGGCACCGTCGTGCGCGAGATCGACGCGCTCGGCGGCGTCATGGGCCGCGCCACTGACATGGCCTCGATTCAATTTCGCATGCTGAATCGTGGAAAGGGGCCTGCGGTGTGGGCCCCGCGCGCGCAGTGCGATCGCGCTTTGTACCGCAAAGCGGTTCGGCATCTCGTCGAATCGCGGCAGGGAATCAGGCTCGTTGAGGGCACGGTTCGCCGCCTCCTGTTCGCGACGGGAGAAGCTCGCGTCGCCGGCGTCGAGACGATGGCCGGCGAGCAGCTGCGCGCGCGTTCGGTCGTGATCACGACGGGAACGTTCCTTCGCGGCCGCATGCATATCGGCACCGATACGCAGATCAGCGGCGGCCGCGCCGGAGAAGAAGCGACGACGCACCTCGCCGAGCAGATCGCTGAGCTCGGGGTCACGACATCGCGTTTCAAGACTGGAACGCCGCCGCGCATCGAGGGCAATACGGTCGATCGCACTGTGTTGGAGCGGCAGGATTCAGAAATCGGCGACTTCGATTATTCCTGGTCGGCGTTCTGGCGCCACGGGAATAGTTGTGCGAGGCTCGAGCAGGCGCCGTGCTGGATCACGTTCGCCGGGGCGGAAACGAAGGCAATCGTCGCGACGCATCTCAAGGAGTCTGCGATGTACGGCGGCGCGATCGGCTCGCGTGGTCCGCGCTACTGCCCGTCGATCGAAGATAAAATTTTGCGATTCCCCGATGCCGAGCGGCATCAGATTTTTCTGGAACCGGAAGGTCTTTCGACGACCGAGATGTATGTGAACGGTCTCTCGACGTCGCTTCCGGCCAAGGTGCAGCTCGCGATGCTGCAATCGGTGCCCGGGCTCGAGCGCGTCGAGATGACGCGGCCGGGTTACGCGATCGAGTATGACTACTATCCGCCGACGCAGCTGTATCCGTGGCTCGAAGTGCGCGCGATCGGGGGTCTGTTTTTCGCAGGACAGATCAACGGCACTACGGGATACGAAGAGGCGGGCGCGCAGGGCGTTGTCGCCGGCCTGAACGCCGCGCTGCGAGCGAGCGGGCGCGACACGGTGACGTTCGGCCGCGAAACATCGTACATCGGTGTGCTTTGCGACGACCTCGTCACGCGCGGCGTCGATGAGCCGTATCGCTTGTTCACGTCGCGATCGGAGTTTCGGCTCACCGTACGCCAGGACAACGCGCTGCGCCGGCTTTCTGGAATCGGACTTTCTCTGGGACTCTACGACGAGCACGAACAGCACGCGATCACCCGGCGCGTCGAAGATGAAGCGCGCGTGCTGCACCTCGCGCGCGAGACGCAGGCCCGCGCCGAGCACGTCGATGAGCAGCTGGTCGCCGCGGGGAGCGCTCCGCTGCAGCACCCGGTGCGGGTAGCGGAGCTCGCGAAGCGCCAGGGCTCCTCGCTCGCCGCATTGTTCGCCGCGACCGGCGTGCGCGAAGCGCTTTCGCGCGACGCACTGATCACGGTCGAGCTCGAGCTCAAGTACGCGGGCTATTTCGAGAAAGAGCGTTACGCTGCGGAGCGACTGAGACGGATGGGCGAGTTCGCGCTGCCGCACGACGCGCCGTACGAGCGGATGCGCACGCTTTCCGTTGAGTCGCGTCAGAAACTCGCGGCGCGAAGGCCGCTCTCGCTCGCACAGGCCGCGAGCGTGCCCGGGGTGAGTCCGGCCGATCTGCAGAATCTCATTTTGGAGATCGAGCGATCGCGCTCCTGATCGCGATCGTTCTCGCGATCCTCGGGTTTCTCCCGATCGCCAACTGGCTTCCGGGCGGTGAAGTCGACAGCGCATACGCGCATCGGTACATCGAGTGGGGTTACGGCTCCGCGATCTGCCTTGGGGTCGCAGTCATCGCCGCGGTGTTTTGGGGCCGGCGCGCGCGCGGTGACGCGGGCCCGCCGTCCGCAGCAACCGACCATTCGCGGCAACTCGCCCTTGCGACGCAGCTGATCCCCTTCGGCGCGCTTGCGCTGTATGTCGTGATCGCGCGCGGGGTGTTTTCCGCGCGCCCGTTGCTGATCGACGAAGTTGTGCAGCTGCTTCAGGCGCGCATCTACGCCGCCGGACATCTCTGGCTTCCCGTCGCGGCGCACCGGGAATTCTTTTCGATCCTGCACGTGGTCGACACCGGCGACAAGCTGTACTCGCAGTTCCCGCCGGGCGGTCCGGCGATGCTCGCGCTCGGTGAGCTGATCCGCGCGCCGTGGCTCGTCGGGCCGGTGTGCGGCGCAATCTCCGTCGCGCTTTTCTCGCGATTGGTGAAACTCACGGATCCGGACGGATCGCCCGCGTTTCGCTGTGGCGCGACGATTCTATTCGCGGTCACACCATTTGGCGCGTTCATGTTCGGCTCGCACATGAACCATGCGACGACGCTCATGTGGCTGCTGGTTGCCACGCTTGGTCTCGCGAATGTCGCGCTGAGCGGAGTCCCGCGGATTGGATGGGCGCTGTTGAACGGTCTCGGACTCGGCGTCGCGGCAACGATTCGACCGCTCGACGCACTCGCGTTCGCGCTGCCGGCCGCGGCGTGGCTGCTATGGCTCGCATCGCGTGATCGGCGCCGGTGGATCGACACGATTGCATCGGGCATCGGCGTTGCGATTCCGTTTGGCGCGATGATGTGGGTGAATGCGCAAACGACAGGATCGCCACTGCTGTTCGGCTATGAGGTTCTCTGGGGAAAAGCCCACGGTCTGGGTTTTCACACAGCGCCCTGGGGCATGACGCACACGCCGTCGCGCGGTCTCGAATTGCTCTCGCTGTATGTAACCAGGCTGCAGACATATCTGTTCGAAACGCCCTTCCCCGCGATGATTCCGGTGATCGCGGCGCTCGCGCTCACCAAACGCCTCTCGGCGCTCGACAAGTATCTGCTTGCAAGCGCGGCACTGCTCGGCGCGCTGTACTTCGCGTATTGGCATGACGGTTTCTTTCTCGGACCGCGTTTCGTTTTTCCGTGGCTGCCGGTTCTCGTGCTATTCGCCGCGCGACTGCCGCGTCTCGTGCGCGAGCGGTTCGGCCGCGGCCGCGTATGGGCGGGAACGAACGCGGCGCTCGCGGCGGGCGCTGTCATGGCGGTTGGCTTTTCGCTTCCGGTGCGCATCCTCGCGTATCAGAACGGACTGACGTCAATGCGCGCGAACTACACCGCTGAGTCGGCGGCGGCCGGCGCCAAGAATGCGCTGGTGTTTGTGCGCGAGAGCTGGGGAGCGCAACTCACCGCGAGAATGTGGGAGCGCGGGATCTCGCGCAGCGCAGCGGCCGCGCTGTACCACGGGGCGGATGCCTGCCTGCTCGACAAAGCATTGCGCGATGTCGAGGCGCGCGATGTGCGCAACGCCGCCGCGGAGGCGCAACTCGAACCATTGCTCAAGGATTCAGCGCGTGTGCGGACGAGTCCGCTGTCCCCCGACAGCACCGAAAAAGTTTTGCAGGGGGCGAGATACGATCAGACGTGCATCACACGCATCAACGAAGACCGGGCCGGATATACCCATCTCGCGCCGTTATTGCTTGAGCGCGGCAGCGGAAATATTTACGCTCGCGATTTGCAAGGGCGCGATTCACTGATGACGGCGGAGTACCCGGAGCGTCCGGTGTTCTTGCTGTATCGGATCGGCGCTTCGGCCGATTCGGCGTTCAAATGGATTCCGTTGACGCGCGATTCATTGATGTCGGCATGGCGCAGCGGAGCGCCGTGATTTTTTTTGCATCGGCAAATTAGTAGCATATTGGTACTAATTCTTTTTGGGTCGATAGTTTGCGTTCCATTAGGTGGTTAGCTCGCTGCTAGATCGCCCAGCGCTAATTGCTCACCGCTAGGCCGGAAAAAGCCGAGAGCGGTCAGCTACCCGCGCTAAGCGGTGAGCAACTAGCGATGGGCGATCTAGCGACGAGCTCTCCTGCCTACATCTGAGGGCATCCCGGGAAGCGGCGGTCTTGCCGGCCTGATGGCGAAACCAACCATTGTTCCACGTGGAACATCCCGCCTTGCCCCTCCCCACTCCATTGGCCTATGTTCCGGACTGCCCCGATATCGCCAAGCTCATCCCCAAGGATCTAGTGGCCAGAACCATCGCGATCGCCAACCAGAAAGGTGGCGTTGGAAAAACGACGACCGCAGTGAACCTCGCGGCGAGCCTCGCTGCGGCTGAACAGCGCGTTCTCCTCGTAGATGGAGATCCGCAGGGCAACGCGACGAGCGGAATCGGCCTCCAAAAGGAGACGTTCGAGACGACCGTGTACGACGTTCTCCTCGAGCCGACGGCGATCAACGATGCAATCGTGCACGAGGTGCAGTTCCGCCACCTGGACGTTGTCCCAGCGACGCCGGATCTCGCCGGCGCGGAGGTCGAACTAGTTAGTCGACGAGACCGAGAGCTCTCGATGAGCCGCGCGTTCGACATCGTCCGCGATTCGTATGACTTTATTCTCATCGACTGCCCGCCATCACTCGGTCTCATCACAGTCAATATGCTTGCGGCTGCGGACGCGGTGCTGATTCCGCTGCAGTGCGAGTACTACGCGCTCGAGGGTTTGTCACAGTTGCTGAATACGGTGCATCTTGTTCAGCAGGGAGTGAACCCGTCGCTCGGAATCGACGGCGTGCTGCTCACGATGTACGACGCCCGGTTGAACCTCTCGCGTCAGGTCGCTGCAGATGCGCGCGAGTATTTCGGAGGGAAGGTTTTTCAAAGCGTGGTGCCAAGGAATGTGCGACTGGCTGAAGCCCCGAGCTTCGGCAAGCCGATCATTCTTTATGATGTCGCGTCTGTTGGCGCGAAGGCATATATGGGTGTGGCAAAGGAATTGATTGAGCGCAACTCGGTTCCAGCACGCTCAAAAGCGTAATAGTAAGACGTAACTTATTATATTGCAACTAGTTACGAAATAATTCTACTCTGTTATTATGTCAACTGAAAAACCCAGACGGCTGGGTAGAGGTTTGGAGGCATTGCTGGCCGGCAAGCCGATGGGGGGCGAGCCGCGGCAGAGCCGAGCGGAGTCTCCCCGGAGCGCGTTGCGGTCGATCCCCATCGCGCAGATCCGGCCGAACCCGCACCAGCCGCGAAAAGAATTCGGCGCGAACGATCTTCGCGATCTCGAAGCAAGCATTCGCGCCAACGGATTGCTTCAACCGGTCACCGTTCGAGCCGACGCGACAGGTCTGGAGTTCTTTCTCATCGCGGGCGAGCGCCGCTTTCGCGCCGTACAGCGGCTTGGATGGCGCGAAATTCCCGCGATCGTTCGTGAAGACGGCGAAGTCGACGAGAAGGCGCAGCTCACGCTCGCGCTCGTGGAGAATCTTCAGCGCACCGATCTCAATCCGATCGAAGAAGGCGAGGGCTACCAGCAACTCATCACGCAGTTCTCGCTCACGCAGCAAGAAGTCGCCGACGTCGTCGGCAAAGATCGCTCGACGGTCGCGAACACGGTGCGGCTGCTCGCGCTCCCGTCGCAGGTCCGCCGCATGGTCCGCGAGGGCGAGCTTACCATCGGCCACGCGCGCGCGCTGCTGTCGCTCGGCGATGATCACCGCATCATCGAACTCGCGAAAGCGATCGTTGCGGAAGGACTGAACGTACGCGAGGTCGAACGCCGGGTTCGCGAGGCCGGCGGCAAGCGCGCAACGGCAAAGGGAAACGCGCCGCGCGCAGAAGTGAAGCGGCCGCCGGAAGTCGCGCGGATCGAAGAAGAGCTGCGCCGGCATTTGCAGACCGACGCAAAGCTTCATCTCGCAAGCAAGAACGCCGGCGAACTCCGGATTCCATTTTATTCCGCAGACGATCTCGAGCGGCTGCTCGATCTCGTGCTCGGCGCTTCGAGGGAGGCGCTGTGACCGGGCGGGCGCGCAAGGAATCCAGATCGACGCGCCACGGGAATATTTTCTCGCGCGACTCGGGATCGATGTACGTGCATGTGCAGCGCGAGAACGGACTCGCTCACCATACGATGGTGCTGCGGCCATGGCAGGTTCAGGCGCTGCGCGTGCTCACATCAAAATGGTTTCTGATCGCACTGCTGGTTGGAGTTGCGAGCTGGGGATACTTCGGCGTGCAGGCGGCGCGCGTGCCGTTGCTCAACTGGCGCATCGCGCACCTGGAGGAGGACGCGCAGCGGATCGACTCGCTGCAGAAAACACTGACTCAGCTGCAGTCACGGTACGAACAGGTTCAGCGAATGCTCAGCACACCGAGCGCTCCGATCAGAAGCGCAAAACCAGATAGCGCGCGCGTTCGCGCGAAGCCATAACGAACTCAGGAGGAGCAATGACGATGTTCGGAAAAGACGGCGGGACACCCGCGCGATCGGAAAGCCGCAACGCTGCGGTCGCCGAAGCGCCGATGTCGATCATTTCGAGCGGCATGAAAGTCACCGGCGACCTTGAATCCGCCGGAGTGGTGAAGGTCGACGGTCGCATCGACGGATCCGTGACGGGGGCGCGTCAGGTTCTGCTCGGCCGCGGCGGCTCGGTGCATGGCAACGTGATTGCCGACGAAGTCGTGATTGGCGGCGTCGTCGATGGCGCCATCCTCGCTGCAGAGCGGCTCGAACTGCAGGGCACGGCGATTGTGAACGGCGACATCGAGACGAAGTCGATCATCGTGCTCGAGGGCGCGCGGATCAACGGTGTGGTGCGAATGAGCGATTCGAATGCCGCTTCGCGCACGGGAAGGCCGGAAGCGCTGCGAATAGCGACCAGCGCGTGACACTATCAGGCCATCAATGGCTCAGTTCAGTCGGCGTTTCCAAAAGTGCACACATCTCGCCAGTCGCAAACTAACGTTTACAATCAACGCATAAACCGCTTTGAAAAATAGAGTTACCGCACTTGAAAGATACGCGAGAACAGCTGCTGTAGCAGTTCTCAACATCGCTGTGGGAATCTTCGCAGCGTGCGGCGGCGGTCATGATTCCACAGCCAGCGGTTCCAGGTCGTTCAAAGTTGCCCTGCTCACGCCCGGCCCGATATCCGACCAGTCGTGGAACGGAAGTGCATACGCCGGCCTGATGCGAATCAAGGACAGCATTCCCGGCACGCAAGTCAGCCAGATTCAGGTGAAGACCCCCGCAGAGTTCGAGGAGAATTTCCGGCAGTATGGCGCCGGCGGATACTCGCTCGTGATCGGGCACGGAGTGGAATTTCAGGACGCCGCGGCGCGCGTCGGTCCGGAATTTCCGAAGACCATTTATATCACCACGGGAGGAAACACCGTTCGCGCGAACGTCGCCGCGATGAGTTTCTCGTTCGATGAGCCTTCGTACATTGCGGGAATCGTCGCCGGCTCGATGACGAAATCCGGAACGATCGGTTGCATCGGCGGGACGGAGATTCCTCCCGTGAAAGCCGCGTTCGAAGCCTTCACGGCGGGCGCGAAGAGCGTCAATCCAAAGGTCAAAGTTGTGATCTCGTACATCGGGAATTGGGAAGACGCGAGCGCCGGAAAAGAGCAAGCACTCGCGCAGCTCGGTCGTGGAGTCGATGTGATTTTTCAGGATGCGGACGCAGCCGGCCTCGGTGCGTTTCAGGCGGTGCGTGAATCGAAGCACGCATTCATCATCGGATCGAATGCCGATCAAAACGCAGTGGCACCCGAAGTGACGCTCGGCAGTGTCGTGATCGATCTTCCGCGCGCATTCATGGTCGTCGCGCGC
>DASYSH010000192.1:0-3591 GCA_036003525.1 Gemmatimonadaceae bacterium
GGCTGTTGGTGGGGGTCACGCTGCTCGGACCACAACCGGAAGCGATGGCGGCCGAAGCGTTCCCCTCGCGCCCCATCCGCCTGATCGTTCCGACCGGCGCGGGCGGGATCACCGACATTCTTGCGCGCGTCATCGCCGCGCGACTCCCCGACAGCCTCGGCTACCAGGTCGTGGTGGACAACCGCCCGGGCGCGAGCGGCGTGGTGGGTTCCGACATCGTCGCCAAGGCGCCACCGGACGGTCATACGCTCCTGATGGTGTTTCCGTCGCATGCGGTGAACCCGAGTCTCTTTGCGAAAATGCCGTTCGATACGGTCAGGGATTTTGCGCCCATCACGATGGTGAGCCAGGTCTCACCCGCGCTGATCGTGCAAAACCAGTTTCCCGCGCGCTCAGTGCGCGAGCTGATCGCCATCGCGCAGGCGAAGCCGGGCCAGCTCAACCACGCATCAGTTGCCACCGGAAGCATGGGCCACCTTGGCGCATTGCTGCTGCGTTCGATGGCCAAGATCGATTTTACGCAGGTCCTCTATAAGGGCTCACCGCAGGCGTTGAACGCGCTCCTGTCCGGTGAGGTGCAGTTTTACCTGATCGGTTCAGTCGGCACCGCGGTCGCGCATATCAAGACCGGACGCATCCGCGCGCTCGGCGTCGGCGCAAGCCAGCGCATCGCCGCGCTGCCGGATGTGCCCACGATCGCGGAAACTTTGCCCGGCTACGAGGCACGCGGCTGGAATGCCATTTTCGCGCCTGCGCGCACGCCGAAACCCGTCATCGACCGCCTGAATCGCGAGATCGTGAAGATCGTGCACTCGCCGGCATTCAGTGATGTATTAGTATCCGAAGGAGCGACGGCGGTCGGCAATACGCCGGCGGAGCTCGACGCCGTGGTCCGCGCGGACGTGAAGAAGTGGGCGGAAGTGGTCAGAGAAGCGGGCCTGCGCCCCGAGTAACGCGGGCGCGCTCGCCGCACACCAACAAAGGAGAAGCGATGCCGAAGGTCGAAGCGAAGGATTGCACGTTGTTCTACCAGCTGGACGACTTCACCGATCCGTGGACGAGCGCGGATACCGTGCTTTTCGTGCACGGCTTCACCGAGAACTCCGAAGCGTGGCGCGCATGGGTGCCGCATTTCGCGCGGCGTTATCGCGTGGTGCGTATCGACCAGCGCGGCTTCGGGCAATCGGGCCCGGTCGCGAAAGACTATCGCCTCACGACCGAGCTCTACGTCGACGATCTCGCGCGCGTCATTCGCGACGTCGCGAAAGGTCCGGTGCACGTGGTCGGCGGCAAAAGCGGCGGCATCAGCGTGATGGCGCTCGCCGCGACGCGCCCCGAGCTCGTCAAGACCATCACCGTATCGTGCTCCCCGGTCACTCCGCCCAACGCCAAAGGCTGGGTCGAGGAAATGGAACGCGACGGCGTGCGCAGTTGGGCGAAACGCACCCAGCGCGAGCGCCTGGGAAGCAAGATGCCGGAAGCGGGCATCAACTGGTGGTGCGACATGATGGGAAAAACGTCGCTCTCGACGGTGCATGCTTATATGAACTGGGTTGGCGCGATCGACATTCGCGAAGACGTCAAGCGCATTCAGTGCCCCACGCTCGTCATCGGCACCGATACCGCGCACCGCGGCCGCGCCATATTCGAAAGCTGGCAGAAAACCATTCCGAATTCGGAGCTCGCGATTATTCCAGTCGACGGCTACCACGCCGCCGGCACCGCCCCCGATGAGACCGCGCGCATTACGCTCGATTTCATCGCGCGCCACTCGTAATCATTCCCCCGCAGACGGCTCGGGGATAAACTGTTGGACGACTGCTAGAGGAGACTGCCATGATCGACATGCATGCACACTGGAGACCCGCCGAGCTGGCCGACGCGCTGCGCGCGCGGACAAAAGAACCGCGTATCGTGTGTAACCCGGACGGCGTCGAGGTGTTCAAGATGCGCGGCGGCGAGGAGCCGTTGTCCGAGGCGTTCGATGATGTCGACTCCTATCTCGCCAGGATGGACCGTCAGGGCGTGAGCACGAGCGTGCTGTCGCTGCTCGGCTCGTGCTGCTGGATCGAGGCGCAGCCGCTCGAAGTGTCTGTCCCGTTGTGCCGGAGCGTCAACGACTCCCTCTCGAGAATCTGCCAGGAGCACGAAGGCCGCTTCGCCGCGTATGCCGCGCTTCCACTCGTGGACATTACAGCCGCCGCCGCGGAATTCGAGCGAGCGCTGGGGCTGCCGGGTTTTGTCGGCACACAATTGCCGGCGAATGCTTTTCTCACGTCCAAAGACGCGGAAAAAATGCGTCCGCTGCTCGAGATCGCGAACCGTCATCGCGCGCTAGTCTTCATCCATTACGGCCCGCGTCCGGGCGATGCTTTCCCGCGGATCGCGAGCGACACCGACAACGCGCGCCGCCGCAACGGCACGCTCGACATGCAGGCGAACCTGTCCTCGGTGATGGTGACGCTGTGCCTTACCGACTACCTCGCGCCTTACCCCGACGCGATGATCCACATCCACAATCTCGGTGGCAACATTCCGTACGAAGTCGAGCGCATGGATCACCGCTGCCTGACCGACACGCCGCACGAGGAGCTTCCATCGGTGCGTTTCCGGCGCGCGAAAGTGCACGTGGATTGCAATTCGTTCGGTCCGCGCGCGATCGAGGCCGGAGTGCGCGCGTACGGCGCCGAGCGCATCGTGTGCGGCACCGATGGCACCGAATTCGGATGCGAGTGGACCCGGAAAGCGCTTGCGGAAGCGCAGATCAGCGACGAAGCGCGCGAGAAGATCCTACACCGCAATGCCGCCGCAATGCTCGCGCACCTCGCGACGATCACGCCGCGCGAAAAAGCTGCCGCGTAATTCTCGTAAGCCAGCGGTCGATAAGCGCACGCTCTATCTCTGGAGCCGCGCGCTTCTGCCGAAGGGTGAATAAACACGCCGGCTAAGGAACCTCTGATTAATCGTCATGCCCGCGCAGGCGGGCGTCCAGACGTATTTAAATTCCCTGGGTTCCCGCCTAAGCGGGAACGACGAAACTGGGGTTTTTCAGACCTTCCCTAGATGTTCGTCATTGCGGCTTGATCCCCGCAGCTTTGATGACCTTCGCCCATTGCGCTAATTCGCGTTTGATCACGACTGCGAATTCGTCCGGCTTGCGGTTGACGACGTCCACCCCCTCAGAAGTCAGGCGCTCTTTCACTTCCGGACTACTGGATACGCGCAGCAAAGCCTGATACAAACGATCGACGATCGGACGCGGTGTGCGCGCGGGCGCAAGTATGCCGAACCACTGCGAGCTCTCGAACCCCGGCAACCCCGATTCCGCGATCGTCGGCACATCAGGCACAACCGCAACGCGCTTTAGAGTCGTCACGCCAAGCGCGCGGATCTTGCCGCTCTTGACGTGGGGCAATGCTGACAGGACCGTGGAGAAAGCGACCGAAACTTCGCCCGAGATCAGGCTGACGAAAGCCATCCCGGAGCCTTTGAAAGGCACTTGCGGCATATCGACTCCAGCCGTGAGCTTGAAGAGCTCCGCAGTCAGATGCGGGCTCGTCCCGACGCCGGGCGAGCCGAACATGAGCGTGC
>DASYSH010000193.1:0-10163 GCA_036003525.1 Gemmatimonadaceae bacterium
CTCAAACTCACTTCTTTTCCTTCGGTGCTTACTTTTCTCCAATCACCCCACCGAACCTCGTGACCCCATCGAAGCGGCGAATCGTTTTGGCCTGTTTTGCGGCGTTGTTTTGCGCGCCGCCTGCCGCGCATTCGCAGACGACCGCGAGCAGCGATACCCGCGCGGCGATCCTGCTGACGCTCCCCGCCAGCGCGCGAGCCTTGGCGCTCGGTGAGTCGTGGGATGCCATCGCGGACGATGAAAGCGCCGTGTTCTACAATCCGGCACAGCTCGCGCGGGTGCGTGGAATTTCGGTCGGGGGTTCGCTCCAGAACTACATCGCCTCGACCACGCTCGGCGCGTTCGCATTCGCGGTGCCGCTGAAACACGGCACGCTCGGATTTGGTCTTCAGCTGCTCGATTATGGCAATGCCGACGAAATCGTGAATGTCGATGGCACCAACGGACAGGTCGGCACGCCAACGGGCGCGACTGTCTCGGCGCAGGACATGGCGTTTACACTGGGGTATGGAATCGCATTCGGCGCCCGTCACGAACTGCGTCTTGGCGCCGGACTCGAGTACGCGCGGCAGGAGGTTGCGAGCTATTCGGGTGGAGCGCTCGCCGGTGATGTCGGCGCGGCGTATACGCTCGCGAACGGATGGGATTTCAGCGCGGCGGTGCAGCACATGGGCTCGAATCTCACGCTCGCCTCGGTGAGCGCGCCGCTCCCGCTCACCTGGAGGGTCGCGGTTGCCGCTCCGGTCATGCGCATGGATGCGTTCACACTGCGGCCGATGGCGTCGGCGCGCCAGATGACCGGGGGCGACGTCGCGGGAGTGCTCGGCGCCGAGGGGACCTGGCACACGGGCACGAGCGGAACGCTGCTGTCGGCGCGCGCAGGATACGCGTTCCGCGGATCGACCGACGCGCGTTCACCTTTGACGGTCGGCGCGGGGATCACACTCGGGCGGCTCCAAGTCGACTATGCGTACGAGGGATTCGATCTGATCGGCGGCGCCACCAATCGCGTGGGCGTGCGGTTCGCCGCGCTGCCTCGCGGCCCGTGAGGCAACGCAAACTCGTGCGAGTTCGCTGGGGCGGCATCCTCCTCGTTCTCCTCGGCGTGCTCGCGGCGGTGGCGCTGGTCGTCGCGGCGACACCGATGGGGCGCTACATCGCGCGCGGCGCCGTTGCGGAAGCGAAAATCCTCGGACGCCGGCAATCGATCGCGAAAATGGTCGCGGACAGCAGCACGCCGCCGGCGGTGCGCGCGAAATTGCAGCTCGTGCTCGAGGCGAGAAAATTTGCGGTTGATTCGCTCGGCCTTCCCGCGAAGGACGCGTTCACGCAGTACACGAAACTCGAGCATGACACGCTCGTGCTCGTTCTCTCCGGTGCATACCGCGACGAAATTCGCTCGGTGACGTGGTGGTTCCCGATCGTCGGCAGTGTGCCGTACAAAGGATATTTCGATTTTGCGGAGGCGAAGCGCGCAGAAGTTGAACTCAGGGACAAGGGGTTCGACACGTACCTGCGCCCGTCGCCGGCGTTCAGCACGCTCGGCTTTTTCAACGACCCGCTCCTGTCGACGACGCTTGGCGAGGATTCGCTCGACATCGTGAACACAGTCGTGCACGAACTGACGCACAACAAGTTCTATGCGAAAGGCGGGGCGGTATTCAACGAGAGCTTCGCGAATTTCGTCGGCGCGCGCGGAGCGGAGCGGTTCTTCTTTTCGCGCGGGGACACGGCGGGCGCGCGGCGCGCGGCCGCGCGATGGCAGGATGAACTGCTGCTCGCCGGCGTGTGGGAGCGCACCTATCATTCGCTCGACTCGGCGTACCGCGCGCTCCCCGGCGATTCCTCGCGAACGGCGCGCTACACTGCGCGCGACACGATTTATGCGCGGACGCGCCGCCTGCTCGTCGACTCGATCGGACCGCAGCTCAAGACGATCGACCCGCGCTACGCGGCGCTCGTGCGACTTGACAACGCATCCCTCTTTGCGCGACTGATCTACGCGACCGGGCTTCCGAAATTCGAAACCGTGTACGAAAGTGAGGGCCGCGACATCCGCCGCGCGCTCGAGCGGATCATCCGGGAGAAGACCGCGGCACACTAGGACAAGGGAGATTTGCCACGATGCGCGTCCGCCCATTCATCGCACTATCGGCCGTTGTCCTCTCAGCTTCGACGTCCCCGAAGACCACCGAAATCACGGTGCACGAGGGAACGTCGATGTCGGTCGCGGCATCGCCAGATGGAAAAACGCTCGCGATCGATTTGCAGGGAAGCATCTGGACACTGCCCGCGACGGGCGGCGCGGCGAAGCGGGTCACCGATGTGTTCAACGATGCGCGGCAGCCGACGTGGTCCGCCGACGGAAGATGGATCGCCTTTCAGGGATATCGCGACGGTGTCTATCACATCTGGGTGGTCGCGGCGGATGGTTCGTCGCAGCGCGAGCTGACGTCAGGGCCGTTCGACGATCGCGAGCCGGCCTGGTCGCACGATGGGACGCGGATCGCGTTTTCGTCGGATCGCGGCGATGCCGGCAATTATGACGTGTGGACGCTCGACGTGAACGGCGGGAAACTCACCCAGGTCACGAAGAATCCGGCGGAAGAGTTCATGCCGACCTGGACGCCGGACGATAAGGCGATTGCGTTCGCATCGATTCGCGGCGGCGAACAGTCGATTTGGACGATCGATCTTGCAACCAGAGCCGAGACGAGAAATTCGGGCGGGAGCGCGCGCTCGGACGCGCCGAGTTTCAGTCCGGTCGGAGCCATGGTCTATCACGTGACCCAGGGCCAGTCGAGCCACTACGAAATCGGCGGCGCGAAGAATATCACGGGTGAGGAAAACGTGTTCGCATTTCGCGCGAGCTGGATCGGCGCGGACGAATTCGTCTATGTCTCGGATGGAAAAATTCGTGCGCGCACGATGCCGCGAATGTCGTCAGGGTCAACGGTTCGCACGATCGAGTTCTCGGCCACGCTGCAGGTAACCCACGCCGACTACACGCCGCGCAAACGTGACTTCGATTCGAGAGCGCCGCGTCGTGTGCTCGGCATCGTGAAGCCGGTGCTCTCGCCAGACGGAAAAACCGTCGCCTTCTCCGCGCTCGGCGACATTTTCGTGATGCCGGTCGGCGGGAAACCGGTGAACATCACGAAGAGTCCGTTCCTCGACACCGAGCCAGCCTGGTCGCCGGACGGGTCCCAGCTGGCGTGGGCGTCCGATCGCGCAGGCGGGCGCATGGATATCTGGGTGCGCGATATGAAAACCGGCGCGGAGCACCGCGTGACGCAGCTTCCGAATGCGGCCATGGCGCCGGCATGGTCGCCCGATGGAAAACGCATCGCGTATATCGACGTGAACGCGATCTGGCGGCATTCCGATATCGAGATCGTCGATCTCGCCGACGGCAAGACGACGACACTCGAGGAGGGAATTTTTGCGCCGGGGATTCCGACCTGGTCCTCGGATGGAAAACGCGTCGCGGTCGCGGCGCTCAAGCCGTACTCGACGCGCTTTCGCGAAGGCACCAATCAGATCCTGAGCATGCCCGCGGATGGAAGCCGCGAAGACAAATGGTATCTGCCCGTCGCGAATCTCACGATCGATTCGCGAGTCGGCGACGGTCCGGTCTGGTCTCCGGATGGTTCTCATATCGCGTTGATCACGGAAGGCGTGCTGGAAGTCGTGCCGGTTTCGTCGCTGGGCGAGCCGATCGGTCCGCCGCGCCGTCTGTCGAACGAGATGGCGTTCGCGCCGAGCTGGAGCGGCGACTCGAAGCGCATCCTGTACCAGTCGATGGACAAGCTGCGGCTCGTCGATCTCGAGAGCGGGGTCACGCATGACGTGCCGGTCGATCTCAGCTACACGCCGGGCATTCCGACGGAGCGCTACCTCGTGCACGCGGGCAGCGTCGTCGACGGAATCTCGAAGACTGTGCGCAAGGACGTCGATATCGTCGTCGAGGGAAACAGGATCAAAAGTGTCGCCGCGCATTCGGCGGCCGCGCATGCCGGTATGAAGGTGATCGACGCATCGCATTTCACCGTGATGCCCGGGCTGATCGAATCGCATTCGCATTTGCAGGCGGATTTGGGATCGCTCGATCATCGCGCGTGGTTGTCATGGGGGATCACTACGGTGCGCAGTCCCGGCGGGACGCCTTACGAAGCGACATCGGATCGCGAGATGGCGGATGCGGCCGTGCGCCCGGGTCCGCGCGTCTTCTCCACGGGATATCTGATGGAGTGGAACCGCCTCTATTACTGGATGGCGGTCGGCATCTCGAGTCCGGCCCATCTCGAAATGGAACTCGAGCGCGCGAAAGTCTTGCAGCACGACATGATCAAGAGCTATGTGCGCATGCCCGATCTCATGCAAAAACGAATCGTCGATTTCGCGCACGCGATCGGCGTGCCGGTGTCGTCGCACGAGATTTATCCGTCGGCGCTCGACGGCATCGACGCGGTCGAGCACACGACCGGCACGAGCCGTCGCGGATACTCCACGAAGATGGCGACGCTGCAGCGCAGCTATGACGATGTCGCGCAAATCATTTCGGCGGCGGGGATGAACTTCACGCCGACGCTGGGATTGAGCGGCGCGGGACTGCGGCAGATGATCGCCGAAGATTCGACTTTGAAAACAGATCCGCGCCTCTCGCTGTATCCGGAATGGCTCGCGACGCAGGTGAGCGGACGGGCGGCGACCGCGGGCGGCGGCCGCGGTGCCGGCGGTGGCGGGCGCGGCGGCCGCGGTGGGCGAGGCGGCGCGCCGGATCCGGCGGCGGCTGCGCAGGCCGCGGCGCTCGCGGCGTTTCAGGCGCAGCCGATGAATGGCAGCTATGAAATGGTGATGAACCTGAAGAAGGCCGGCGTGCGAATCGTCGCTGGAACCGACACGCCGATGGCGGCGAACCTGCATGCCGAACTCGAGAGCTACGTCGCGGCGGGAATGACGCCTTACGAAGCGCTGCAGACGGCGACGACCAATCCCGCGGCCGCGCTGCATCTCGACGCTGGAAGCGTCACCGCGGGGAAGCTGGCAGACATGATCATGGTCGAGGGAAATCCGCTCGAGAAAATTTCGGCGGCGCACCACGTGAAGGGCGTGATCGCGAACGGCCGCTACTACACGCTGGAAAATCTGATCAGCGGTCCGACAGTTACTGCGCCCCGAAACGTCCCTTGAGGAGCGCGCGCAGATCCACGAGCGGCGTCGCACCCGGCGCCGCCTCGGGCTGCGCGGATTCCGGGCGATCGACGACCACGCGCTGCATGCCTTCGCGCACACCGCGATCGAGAAAGCGCGAGAGCTGGTCCATCGAGTAGTCGGCGCCGCGGCGCGTGTCGTACACGTTGAGGGGATACGTGACGAACAGGTGATTCCGCGGCCGCGTCATCGCGACGTACATGAGACGGCGCTCCTCTTCGATTTCGTCTTCGCTTCCCAAAGACCGGGCCATCGGGAACCAGCCGTCCACGGCCCAGATGACGAACACCGCGTCCCACTCGCGCCCTTTCGCGCTGTGCGCGGTGCTGAGTATGAGCACGTCGTCCTCGCTGTTCTCGCCACCGAACCCAAGGTCCTGCGTGGCCTGCGGCGGCTCGAGCGCGAGCGCCGACAGAAACGCGGCGCGGCTCGGATAGCCGCCGGCGATTGTCTGCAGCTGGTCGAGATCCGACAGGCGCGGCTCGACACGATCGTAACGCTCGCGGAGAATGTCGTCATAGAGCCGGCGCACTCGCGCGATCTCGACAGTGACCGCGCCTTCGACGTCGACCGGGCTGAGCCGGAGCGCATCGAGCAGCTGCACGAGCGATGCATGAGCCGCGCGCGCACGCGGCGGCGGTTCGTAGCGGCCGAACGCGTCCGAAGCCCATGAAGCCATGACCATCGAGTCGATCGCGCTGCGCGCCGTCGTCTCTCCGATGCCGGGCATCAGCATCAACAGGCGATACCAGCTCACTTCGTCGCGCGGGTTCTCGAGAATCCGCAGAAAGGCGAGTACGTCTTTCACGTGCGCGGCTTCGAGGAATTTAATTCCGCCCCATTTCTCGAACGGGATGGCCCGCGCGGTGAGCTCGATTTCGAGATCGGCGCTCATGTAGCCGGCGCGGAACAGCACCGCCATTTCGCCGAGCGGCACGCCTTCCTCGTGCAGCTCGAGAATGCGGTCGACCACAAAACGCGTCTGCGCCTGCTCGTCGTGCGCCGTCACGAGCCACGGCTTTTCGCCGCCCTCCCGTTTCGTGAACAGATTCTTCGTGTAGCGCTCCTCGGCCCGCGAGATCAGCGTGTTGGTGACCCCGAGAATCGGCTGCGTCGACCGGTAGTTCTCCTCGAGCGTGACGACGTTGGCATCGTCGAACTGCGCCGGAAAATCGAGGATGTTGCGAATCGTCGCGCCGCGGAACGAGTAGATGCTCTGCGCGTCGTCGCCAACGACCGTGATGTTGCTGTGCGTCCGGCACATACCGCGCAGGATGCGCGCCTGGAGCTGGTTCGTATCCTGATATTCGTCGACGAGGATGTGGTCGTAGAGCGCGGCGATCTTGTCGGCGAGCGGCCCGTCCGTTTCGACGAGCATCGCCCAGAAGAGCAGGAGGTCGTCGTAATCGACGAGATTTCGTTCGCTCTTTCGCGATGTGTAGTCGGCGAAAATCTTCGCGAACTCCTCCTCGAACTCGCGGTACTGCGGATAGTCCTCGTTCAGGATCGCGGGCACCGGGATTTCGGTGTTCACATGTCGCGAGTACACGTGATGCAGCGTGCTCTTCTTGGGAAACCGTTTCTTCTTGTCCGAGAATCCGAGCTTCGCGCGCGACAGCTGCATGAGATCTTCGGCGTCGGACTGATCCATGATCGTGAAGTCCGCCGGCAGGCCCGCCGACTGACCGAATCGCCGCAGCAGCCGGTGGGCCGTCGCGTGAAACGTTCCGCCGTGCACGGCGCGGCTCGCGCTCCCCACGAGACGTTCGGCGCGCCCCAGCATTTCCTGAGCGGAGCGCCGCGTGAATGTCAGCAGAAGAATCCGCTCGGGCCGCACCCCTTTCTCGAGCAGATGCGCGACGCGATACACGAGCGTGCGCGTCTTGCCGGTGCCCGCGCCGGCGATGATCAGCAGCGGCCCGTCCGCGTGCGTAGCCGCATTGAGCTGCGCCGCATTCAGCTCAGCGGCGAAGTCCGTCGTGCGCTTCGCCTCGACTTCGCGAATGCGGGGTGGGTAGACGCGGGCGTCATCGTGCATGAGATTGAAGATAATAGTGACCCCACCACGCACCGCTTTGCGACGGCCCCACACTGCAGCGTTGTCCTTTTCCCTCAGGGAACTGGATGCGCGCGCTGTCGTCCTCGCTGTCCTCGCCGTCGGCGCACTGCTGCGTTTCCTCATCGCGGAATCCACCGGACTCGGCGTCGACGAGTCCTACGCCGTGGCCGTGTCGCGACAGTTTTCTCTCTCATATTTCGACCATCCGCCGCTGCACTTCTGGATCGCCGGCGCGATGGCGAAACTGGCGCACAGCGAAGCGGCCGTAGTCGTGCGCTTCCCGTTCGTAGCCTGTTTCGCAGCGACGACATGGCTGATGTACCGGATCACTGCTCGTTTCTTCGGCGAGCACGCCGGCGCGCTGGCGGCGGTTCTCATGAACATCTCGGCGGTGTTCAGCGTCTCGACCGGCGGATGGGTATTGCCGGATGGTCCACTGATGCTGTTCATGCTCGCTGCGGTCGCCGTGATCTCGGACATTCTGTTCGATCCCGTGTCGCAGCGCACGCCGCATCAGATTTCACCTTCAGCCGAGCCAGTCGCTCCGTTTCTGCGCGCGCCGAACACCTTTCGCTGGGTCGCCGCCGGAATATTCACCGGCCTCGCGATGCTGTCGAAATACCACGGCGTATTCATCCTCGCGGGCACTTTCCTCTTTCTGCTGACGAGCGCGCCGCACCGCAAATGGCTCAAGCATCCGGGCCCGTATTTCGGCGCGTTCATCGCATGCGCGATGTTTGCGCCAGTCACCATCTGGAATCGCGAGCACGGGTGGACATCGTTTGTATTTCAGGGTGGCCGCGCCGCCGGACGCGGCGGGCTGCATCTCGACTCGATGCTCGCGAGCATCGGCGGGCAGGCGGCGTACGTGCTGCCATGGATCTGGATCCCGCTCGTCGTCGTGCTGTATCGCGCAATTCGCGGCGGCCCGCGTGATGCTGCGCGATGGTTTCTCGTCTGTCTTGGCATCGGCCCGATCGCGGCGTTCACGCTGATTGCGTTGCGCGGAGACCCGGGGCTGCCGCACTGGGAAGCGCCGGGATACCTGATGATTCTCCCGATTCTTGGCGCGGCGGTCGCGGCCCGGCTCGAGCACGGCGACGACCGCACGCGGCGCTGGCTCAAGACGAGCATCTGGTCGTTCGTCTGGCTCGTGATTTTTCTCGCAACGCAAACCGAGAGCGGCTGGATCCAGCACGTCGCGCCATCACTGCTCGCCAAGGGTGATCCGACGACCGACATGATTTCATGGCGCGAACTCAGGCCGGAGCTCGACGCGAAAGGACTGCTCTCGCATGGAGAGTTTCTGGCCGCGCCGAGCTGGATTCAGGCGGGGCAGTCGGCGCTCGGCACGGGGCCGGACATTCCCATCATTTGTCTATGCGCTGATCCGCATCACTTCTATTACATGAACGATGACCGGACCTTTCTTGGGCACGACGCGGTATTCGTGAAGAAGCTCAAAGCGAACGACGATGTGGTCGCGACATTCTCGCCGTATTTCGAATCGTTCGAGGCTGTGGATACGCTCGTGATTCACCGGGTGAGTTCGAAGAGCGAAGCGATGCGCGTTGGGATTTATCGCGCGCGCGGGTTTAAGAAAGTGTTCCCGACGACGCAGCCGAGATAGCAAGAACTCTTACAAGAAGAGTGACCGTGGCCCGGAATCGCGTTCGACCGATCGGCGCTGCGGCGCTTCTTGTTTCGATGGCGGGTTGCGATGGCTTGCGCACTCGGGGGGGGCGCGGGAAAGACGATCGTGCTGACTCAGCGTGCGGCCGTCCTGCTAATCCACTGACCCACTCTGAAGGATTGCTTGTGCGAGTCGAATGGACTACATTGCGGACTAAGTAGCGGACTAATCACTGATTCGACCCTCCGCACGCGCGGGCGAACAAATCCGCAATGAAACAATGAGGGCGCAATGATTGAGATCTTGAATATTCATGCCGCGAAGACGAACCTGTCGAAGTTGATCGCGCGGGTCGCACTCGGGGAGGAAATCGTGATCGCAAGAGGCGGCGTGCCCATGGCGAAACTGGTGCCGTATGTGAGCGTGGCGCCGGCGCGCGCGCTCGGGGCGTATGCCGGGAAAGTCTGGATGTCCGATGACGCGCTCGAGACCCCGTCGTGGCTCGTCGATGCGTTCGAGGGCGTGGGCGGGGAACTGCCGCCGCCGAAACCAGCGTCGAAACGCCGCAAGAAATGAGAGTGCTGCTCGATACGCACGCGTTCGTGTGGGCACTCGGCGAGCCTGATCGGTTGTCGTCGCGCGCCCGTGCGACGATCGCCGACCAGGCGACGATCGTGTTCGTTAGCCTCACGAGCGCGTGGGAACTCGCGATCCTCGAGAGCATCGGTCGCGTTCGGCTGAAGATTCCGCTGGCGACGCTGTTTACGGAGGGACTCGCGGCGTTGCGATTTCAGTTGCTGCCGATCCGGCTGCCGTACGTCGTCGCGGTGACGAGTCTGCCGCAGCACCATCGCGATCCGTTCGACCGGCTGCTTGTGGCGACGGCAAAGGCCGAGCAGCTCACGGTGATTTCGGCCGATCGCGAATTCAAACGATACGGCGTGCAGGTGCTTTGGTAGGTCGCTGCCGCTGCTTCCGAGAGCAGGTCGGACATTCAACCGCGTCGTAGATGCCCGTAAACGAATGTTACGGCAGCAAGGTCCGCGTGTAGACCTTCGCGGTGCCCGGGAGGCACGAGACGTTCGGATTGAAATCGGCGAACAGTCCGTCCGGATTCGCGTTCCAGGCCCAGACGTGCAGGTACCAGTATTTGAACGCGTCTTCGCGCAGCAGCTTCTGTCCCATGAACACCGGCGCGGTGGAATCGCGCGGCCAAAAGCGATACGGGACGATGAACTCGGCGCCATTGAGCCGGTA
>DASYSH010000194.1:0-1513 GCA_036003525.1 Gemmatimonadaceae bacterium
CTCAAACTCAAACTCCCGACTGACCCTACTCCAACTCTTCACTCTCACTCCAACTCACTTCTCGGTCGGAAGGGCTGTATAATCCTCGCCCGGATTGATGAACTGATCGCGCTCGATCTGATACTGTTTGTCGTACAGCTGTTTGTAGCGGCCGTTGCGCGCGAGAAGCTCCGCGTGGCGGCCGCGCTCCACAATTTCCCCGTGCTCGAGCACGAGAATCTGATCGGCGCTTTGAATCGTCGAGAGTCGGTGCGCGATCACGAACGTCGTGCGCCCGCTGCGCAGCGCGCGGAGACCGTCGCGAATTTCCTGTTCGCTCTCTGAATCGAGGCTCGACGTCGCCTCGTCGAGGATGAGAATCTTCGGATCGGCGAGAATGGCTCGCGCAATGGCGATACGCTGCCGTTGTCCGCCAGAAAGCTTCACGCCTCTTTCACCGACGATCGTATCGAATTTGTCCGGGAATCCGGCGATGAACTCGTCGCAGTGCGCGACATGCGCAACCGCCCTGATCTCGTCCATCGTCGCGCCCGGCTTGGAGAACGCGATGTTGTCCGTGATCGTGCCGTCGAACAGAAAATTGTCCTGGAGCACCACGCCCATGTGCGCGCGATAATCCTTCAGCCGCATGTCGCCGAGGTCGCGTCCCGCGACGAGAATCTGTCCCTTCTGCGGCCGCGCGAACGCCATAATGAGCGAGATCAGCGTGCTCTTGCCCGATCCGCTCGAGCCGACCAGCGCCGTCGTCGTCCCTTCCTTCGACACGAAGTTCACGCCCTTGATCACCGGCACGTTCTCCCGGTACTCGAACCAGACGTCCTTGAACTCGATGTCACCGTCGACGGACTTGAGTGGCGCGCGATTCGCATCGTCGGCGTCTTCCGTCGGCGTCTGCATGATGTCGCGGATGCGGTCGAGTCCCGCGAACGCCTCGGTGATCTGCGTGCCGATCGACGCCATCTGAATCACGGGCAGCGTGACGAGGCCCACGAGGATGATATAGAAAAAGAGCTGCCCGATCGTCATGCGGCCGGCGAGAATCTCGTGGCCGCCGACGATCGACATGAGCACGCCGATCGCGCCGACGATCAGCGTCGAGAACGCGCCGACCGCCGACGTGCCGGTGATCGTGCTCGCGATATTTCTGAAGAGACGGTTGGCGCCTTTGGTGAAGACGATTTCTTCGCGCTTCTCCGCGGTGTAGACCTTCACGACGCGCGCGCCGCCGAGCGCCTGCACGAGACGGCCCGACACTTCCGCGTAAATCTTGCTGCGCTCGCGGAAAATCGGACGCAGCTTGCTGAACGCGTACGACATGACGCCGCCGAACATCGCGAGCAGCGCGATCGTCGCGGTGGTCAGCTTCCAGTTCACGAGGAACAGCCACACGAGCGCGACGACCGCGGTGAGCATGCCGCCCACGAGCTGGATGATGCCGGTCCCGACGAGATTGCGCACGCCTTCTGCATCGCTCATCACGCGCTGCACGAGCACGCCGCTCTGCTGCGAATCA
>DASYSH010000195.1:0-4030 GCA_036003525.1 Gemmatimonadaceae bacterium
TCATCCCCAACGGCAGCGACTTCCCGGTCGAGCGCGTGAACCCGCTGATTTCGTTTCACGCGGCGGTCTCGCGGCAGGACGCGAACAATTACCCGCCGGGCGGCTGGCAGCCTGAGCAGCGCATGACGCGCGAAGAGGCGCTGAAGTCGATGACGATCTGGCCCGCGTTCGCCGCATTTCAGGAGCACGAGCTCGGCTCGATCAGCGCGGGCAAGTACGCCGATTTCACCGTGCTCGATCAGGACATCATGCGCGCGCCGGTTGAGACGATCCTCAACACGCACGTGATCTCGACCTGGGTCGGCGGCAAGATGGTGTACGAAGCGAAATAGGAGCAGGGGAGAAACAGATGCGCGTCGTCACGCTGCTTCCGTCGGCAACGGAGATCGTCGCGGCGCTCGGCGCGCTCGATTCGATCGTCGGCGTCACGCACGAATGCGATTTTCCCGCGCAGGTTGAGTCGCGGATGCGCGTGACGTCGAGCCTGGTGAACAGCGCGGATGCGCCCGGCGCGGTCGATGCCGGTGTGCGAACGCTCGTCGCCGAGGGCACGTCGCTCTATGCGCTCGACGAGCCCGGCATCCGCTCGCTGCAGCCGGATTTCATTTTCACACAGGCGCTGTGCGACGTGTGCGCCGTGATGGAAACGGACGTGCGCGCGCTCGCGACCCGTCTCTCGCCGGAGCCGCGCGTGATTTCCCTCTCGGCGACGACGCTCGACGGCGTATTCGATGACATCGCCACCGTTGCGCGCACACTTTCGCTGAAAAGCGAAGGCGATGGGCTGCTCGCCGGGCTTCGGTCGCGCATGCTCCATGTGCACGAAACGCTGAAAGCCGCGCGCGCGCCGCGTCCTCGTGTGGCGATGATCGAGTGGACCGATCCGATTTTCGCGGGCGGACACTGGGTTCCCGAGATGATCCGGCGCGCCGGGGGCTCGGATGTTCTCGCATCGACCGGCGAACATTCCAAGGTCGCGACGTTCGAATCAATCGCGGCCGCCGGTCCGGAGATCGTGCTCGTCGCGCCCTGCGGTTACGGCGTGGGGCGCGCGACCGAAGCGGCGCGGAAACTGGTTGCATCGCCGATGTGGAACCTTCCGGCATCGACCGCGGTGTGGGCGCTCGACGGCAACTCGCTCACGAGCCGGCCCGGTCCACGCCTCGTGGATGGCATCGAAGTGATGGCGCGCATATTCAATCCGTCCCTGTTCACGCCCGTCGACGGAAGCTGCGCGGTCCGGGTCAGCTAGTCATCCAGAGACGTCCGGCCACAACGACCAGCAGCACCGCGAACGCGCGCTTCAGCGACGACTCGCTGACCATCTGCGCGAACGTCGCGCCGCCGTACGCGCCGACGAACATGCCGAGCGCGATCCACATCGCGGCCTTCACGTCGACGTTTCCTTCGCGCCAGTATGCGTACACGCCGAGCGCGCCGACGGGCAGCAGCAGCGCCCCGAGTGATGTTCCGACCGCTGTGCGCTGCGACATCTTCGCGAAGAACACGAGCACCGGGACGATGATCAGTCCGCCGCCGATGCCGAACATGCCCGAGAGAACGCCGGCGACGAGCCCGGTCGCGAGAAAAAGAATCGTCACGTGGCGCGACCTCCGAAGTTTCCTGTGTGTTTTTTACGCGGCCGTGCCGCGGAGGAGCAGCAGCGTCTTCGCGGCCGCTTCTTTTACGTCTTTGTCCTTGTCGTTTGAAAGAGACTGCAGCGTCGTGAGAGCGCCGGGTGTGCGCGCCTCGCCGAGCGCAAAAATCGCGGCGACTCTCAACCCGACATTTTTGCGCGACGCAAACAATCCGCTCGCGGCCTCTGCGGCGCGCGACAGCTTTTGCACCGCTTCCGGCGTGGCGACGCGGCCGAGCGCGGCAAGGAGCGCGTATTGCACTTCCTGTTCATTCTCACTGTCGATCGCCTTTGCGAGCATCGACCCCGCCCGGCCGCCCTTTCGCGACGCCAGGCCGGCGATCGCTTCGAGCCGGACCGTCGGCGACGAATCGGTGACCGAACGCGCGACCGCGTCGAGCGTAAAGGAACTCTCGATGCGCGACAGCGCGCGCGTCACCGCGCGGCGCACGCGCTCATCGTCGTCGCGAAGCAGTTCCGCGAGCGGACGCTCGGCCTCCTCCGCGCCCATTTCGCCAAGAAACTCGGCGGCCTGACGCACGATGAACCAGCGCGGGTCCGCGAGCATCTGCACAAGCGCCTCTCGCGCAAGCGGCAGGCGCGACAGCACATCGCGGTAAGTCCGCCGGGCGGAGATCGAGGGTGAACTCGTGAATTGATCGACCACCGCGTCGACGCCATCCTGTCCCACGCGCGCGAGAATTCGCTCAGTGCCCGCCGCGGCATCGGGATTCGTGACCAGCAGCACGGCGATCGGGCGCAGGATCGTCGGGCGCGTGAGCCGTCGCACGGTCACGAGAAATACACGCCGCACATCGGGATCGGTGATGCCGGCCTCGCGATCGAGCATGGCGGAAAAAATCTCCATGACGTCCGTCGTGCGTCCTTCGCGCGTCGCCTGCTCCGCGAGAAACGCGAGCTCGTCGAGCACCTGGTGGGCCGCCGCCGGATCGAGTTCCCCGGTGAGTTTCGCAAGAAGTGTCGGAACGCGCGGCTGCGCTTCGTCGGGCGCGGCTTCGGATGGCGTCTCCGTCGTGCGCGCAGGCGGCGCCTCCGTCACGGTCGCGAGCTTCACGCGCACGGTGTTGCCCGTCAGTTCCGAAAGCTTCTGCGCAAAATCCGCGCTGTCGGACGATGTCGTCGCCTCGATCGCGAGCAGGCGCGCGAGCGCGAGAAGTTCCGCGGGAACCGCGCCCTGATCGAGTTCGATCTCTTCGATCTGGTGCGCCGCGAGGCGCTCGGCGAATTCTTGCACTCCGGTGAGCGCCTGCGGCATCACCAGCCCGTTCACGGCGAGGCGTCCTTCCTTGTTCCCGAGCCGGACCGACGAGTCTTTCGAAACCGTCGCCACTGCGCGCAGCGCGGCCTTCTGGTCGTCGATGGACTGGCCCTCGTGGACCAGCAGCCAGACCAAGCGCGCGAAGTAGCGTGCGAGCGTTAGTGAATTATCCATGCGTCATGAGTAACATACGCCTTGCCTCCGCCCCTCACTACACCCCGTCGAGGTACGCCATGCTCACACATCCGGTCGCTCGTCACATTTGCGCCACGGCGGTTGCCGTTGCCGCGTGCGCGCTTGTCTCGATTCCGGCTTCCGCACAGCAGGAAGCGAAGGGTTCTGGAAGCGTCGTGCTGCACGCCGCGCGCGTGATCGACGGCACCGGCGCCGCACCGATTCTCAACGGCGTAGTCGTCGTCACCGATGATAAAATCGTCGCGGTTGGAACCGAAGCGAGCGTGAAGATTCCCGCCGGCGCGCGGCGGGTCGAACTGGGCGACGCGACGCTGCTCCCGGGCTTCATCGACGCGCACGTGCATTTGATCGGGCGCCAGCTCGACGATCCGGGTCAGGAGGAGCAGGCGACGCGCGATTCGCCGGGGCTGTCCGCGATCATCGGCGTTTCGAACGCGAGAAAAACGTTGATGGGCGGATTCACGACGGTGAGAAATGTGGGCGCCGGAAATTTCGACGACATCTCGCTTCGCCACGCCATCGAGAAGGGATACGTGCCCGGACCGCGGATGCGCACCGCGGGCTATGCGATCGGAATCACCGGCGGTCATTGCGACGAGAACGGATACAAACCGGGGTTGTTCGACGGTGATTTCAAGACGGGAATTGCCGACGGCCCCGAGCAGGTTCGCGCGGCCGTGCGATATCAGGCGAAATACGGCGCCGATGTGATCAAGACGTGCGCGACCGGTGGCGTGCTGTCGGAAGGCGACGCGGTGGGCGTGCCGCAGTACACATACGAAGAGCTGAAGGCGATGGTCGACGAAGCGACCAAGCTCGAGCGCAAAGTCGCGGCGCATGCGCACGGCGCGGACGGTATCAAGATCGCCGTGCGCGCGGGCGTCTCCAGCATCGAGCACGGATCATTTCTCGATGACGAG
>DASYSH010000196.1:0-23264 GCA_036003525.1 Gemmatimonadaceae bacterium
AGGTCACGCGGGAATATGCGTGCGTGTTATTTCCGCTCGCCCAGTCCGTCGAGCATCTGGCCAAGATCGATGATCCGGCGGCACAGCATCACGATTCGCTCGAGCGCGGCCTGCTGTTCCGGCTGCAGCGGATCGAGCTGCAGCAGCTGTGTTTCCGCCAGAATTCCCGCGAGTGGGTTGTTGATCGCATGCTGAAATCCGATCGCGATCTCACCGGCGGCGATCAGCCGCCGCGCGCGCATGACCTGCGGCGCATGCTCGCTTTGCGTGTGCGCCAGCATCTCGGCGATGCACGGCACCAGATGCGTGGCGAGCTTGTCAGGCGCGACATGCGCCGCGCCCGCCGCCGCGAGGGCATACGCCCTGTCGCCCGGGTCGCCACAGATCACGACGGTCGCGCCGATGAATCCCATCGCGCGGACGCGCGCGGCGAGCACCGCGCCACCGGGCGCGCCCGCCCGCGCGTCGATCACGACGGCGTCCGCGAGGGGACGCGTTTTCATATGCGCAGGGTCGAGCACTTCGCCCGCCGCGTCGGGAAGCTGCGCCAACAGAATGTCGCGCACCGCGATTCCGAATTCGGAGTCGGACCCGATCACGACGAACCGCAGCGTGTTCATCTCTTCACCGGCGCGTCACCGTGCATCGCAGGAACGCTCCCGGTAGATTTGAGAATGGCCACGCAAAACCCCTCCACTGAACAGAACGGTGTCCGCGCGGCGCTGGATGCGGTCGTGCACGAATATCATCAGCGCGGCGACGTCCCGCGACTGCTCGAAGGTCTGGCCAATATTGCGGCCTCGGCGCCGACCGAACAACTCGTGGCCGCGGTCGAACCATACCGCGAGATGCACGAAGTCGCCGGTCCCATCTATGAAGTGATAGTCGATCGCGAACCAAATGATGCGCGCGCGCTCGTGACGCTCGCGAACGCATACTGGCTCACGGGGCGCGGCCCCGAAGTCGTTTCCGAACTTGCGTCGCGTGCACTCGCGGCCGATCCGTCCAACCGCGCCGCGTGGCATCTGTGGGCGCTCAGCGAAAGTTCGCCGCGAACTCGAGTGAAGCGCTGGCAGCAGATTGCGACGCGATTTCCCGAAGACGATCTCGCCAAGGCCAATCTCGCCGACAACGCCGCTGCGCTCGCGGGCGCCGAAAACGATCCGGTCGCGCTCAAGCTCGCGATCGCGACCTACGAGACCTTGCTGTCGAGCGCATCGCATCCGGCCCAGCGGGCGGCGCTCGAAAATGCGCTCAAGACTTTGAAGAACTGGTCGCTGTAGCCGCGACCCGCTCGCGGTGCCGCGCTAGCGCGCGTCAGCGCGTGGCGGCGTACGATTCGGTGCGATCGGCGAGAAGATCCCGAACTGCGTCGACGAGCACGGCGTTCGGAAAAGGCTTCCAGAGGACACCACAGCTCGTCTGATTGATCAGGCGCTCGCCATCCGGGGAAATGTCACCCGTGATGAAGAGCGTGCGCTTGCGCAGCTGCGGGCAGCGCGCGGACGCGAGGTAGTAGAACGAATCTCCGCGCATATGTGCCATGCGCAGGTCGAGCAGCATCGCCGCGATCGATTCCGAGAGCAGGCCCTCTGCCTCGGTCGGCCCGTGCGCCGCGACCGGATCGAAGCCCGCGCGCCGGAGCACTTGCGTCAGGGCAGAACAGATCGCGGGCTCATCGTCGACGATGAGAATGCGCGGACTGCCGGGAGAGGCGATCCAATCAGGCACTGCGAACCCCCGCGACTGCGCGTCCGGCGAACCAATAGTACGGCTCGTTGAGGTCGGTTCCGGGCGCGAGCCGGCATGCGAGCCGCGCGACGAATTCTTCGGGACCCATCCGGTCGCGCGCGCGTCCCGGCGTCATCCCGACGCCCCACTTCATTGCCTTCGTGAGCGCTTCCGCGTTCGTGAAGCGCACGTGCTCGGCGACAGACTCGAGCGAGTAAGCCGGCTCGCGAAGAAATGCATACCCGCGAAGCAGCCTGGCGCCCGCGATGATTTCGCGCGGGGCGACGAGTCCGGCGCGTTCGAAGAATCTGTAGAGCGTCCTCCGCGGTGCTCCAGCGGCCGCGGCGAGGTCCGGCACGCCACGAAAAACCGACGGATTGCGTATGAGTCGTTCGAGCGCTGCGGCGACCGGAGCGGGCACGCGACTCAGTGGACGCTGGAGGTGGCCGAGCAGCCGTTCCGACAGCACGATGCCGGGCTGTCGCTCGAGCATCTGGCGCAGATGAACCGGATCGTCATCGAGCCCGAACAGGATGAGCTGTTCCATACCGTCGCGGCCCAGCTCGACGAGCGGCCGGAGCGTCTGGGCAGCGAGGTTGGAGTACACGATCATCGGGAGCGACCGGTACCGGTTTCGCACGGCGCGAATTCGGTCGGAGCGTGCTTCAGCCGGGGTGTCGAATTGCGGATCAACGACGAGTACGTCGACCGGCTGGCGGCGGATTATCGCGTCCGCGTGGGCCCAGTCGAGTGCCGCGTGCACACGGTGCCTGTCTCCGGCCGCGCCTTGGAGGCGGGAGAGTTTGGCAGGCTGGACGCAGGCGGCGACATGCATGGGAATGGCGAACTATCCGAAGTCGGAAGTATTGGGCTAAGCGATTGGGGACAAAATGATTACGCGGCTGGCACAAAAGCAAGGTTTTTTGGCACAAATAGGCGGTATGTAGCCAAAGAATATCACATAACTTCCGCCCTTCACTTATTCAACTGACCATAATCTCTGAGGCCTTTCCAAATGACGATCCGTCGCTCAATCGCCCTTCTGGTGTCCGCCGCTGCTCTCGTCGCCGCCGCCGCTTGCTCGTCGCCGACTGCTCCGAAGGGCTGTGACGTCGTCACGAACACCAGCAATACCGCCTGCTAATTTCTGCATGATGCCGACCTGACGGTCTTACGACTCGAGGACCGCCAGCGCCATCTTTCGAAGTTCGTGCTCGACCGGTTCAGCGGCGTCGGCGTCCTCAAACGCGACGCCGCTCGTCGTTGTATGCACGCGGACGTCGCGTGCGGCCAGCATCTCCTCTGCTTCGAACACCGATCGATTGAAACCGTGACTCGATGCAAGGTCGCGTGCCTGCTCAAGCAGTTGACGGGCCGTTTCCGGTTCTCCGAATTTTCTCAGGCCGCGTGCACTTTCGATCAAGTAGTTGACGCGCGTTTCCGGAGCGAGCGCGACGCTCTCCAACTGCCCGCGGGATGTTGCGAATAATTCGCGGTCGCCGGAACGCGCAGCCAGCGCAAGCAAGTTGACGCGTGCATTCAGGCGGACGATCTGCGTTGTCGCCGTCGCTTCGAGGATCATAAGCGCGTCGCGCGCCGGTTCGAACCGTTCCATTACAATGAAATAGGCGCCGATGTCGCCCAGGATAGCATCTCGGTCGCTCGGCGCGACGGCGCGACGAAGCGCTTCGTACGCCAGGCAAACTGCACGACCCAAAGCTCCGCGACGCTGAGCGACGCTCGAGCGCGCGTGGAGTGCGTCGGAAGTGACCTCGACGCAATTCGCTAGTTCGCTCTCCTCCGCAACGTTTGCAAGTATCTCTTCCGCCTTCGGCAGGTTGCCGCGCGTCATCGTAACGACCGCGACACCGATCTGCGACCTCAGCGCCCGCGCCACATGCTTCTGCCGCTTCGCAACTTTCCCGGCCATCATGTATGAAGCTTCGGCTTCCGCGAGCACGCCGAGATTACGCTGGCAGTATCCAAGTCGCAAAAACGAATCGATCAGCAGATCTGCATCGTAGTCTTCTTCCGCCAGCCGCGCGATCGTCGTGTACACGTCAGCGGCGAGCTTCAGCTCCGTACGCTTCTCGAGACAGCCGGCGTACGCGAACAACCGCGGCAGCATCGGCGGGAGATCGACTTCGCGGACGGTCTGCATCGCGTTCACCAGACCGAACAGCACTTCGCGCGAAGGATCGTTCGATTCAAGCTGCATGATCGCGCCGCGCACAGAGCGCACGCTCACCGATTCCGGCTCGACCATTACCGGGCCCGCCAGCACCCAATGGTCGATCAATCGCAGCATCAAAAGTCCGGCGGTCGCCGAATAAGCCTTCGGCGAATTCTCTTCGGCCTCACCTATGGCCTCAAAAAATGCGAGGTGTTTCAGCCCGAGTGTTTGGGTCGGCACACGCTTCATTAGACTCAATTTTGGAATTATGTGGGGTCCAGCCTGCGCGTAACCTGTCGCGCGCGTGTCTACGGCGCAACCTTACAAAACACAATCGCGCCACTGTATAGAAAAGGTAACCACGAAGGTTCGTGACGTGGCGCACATTCGGGCAACACTACTTCGCCGTCGCGCCCGCAACTTTTTTCGGACCTGCAACGAAACGCAATTTTTGCGCATCCAGACGATCCAGTTCTTTCTCCAGATCGGAACCGATCATCTGCACGCGCGGGAGACTGAACGGTTTGAATTGCGCACTGTACGGACTCGGCGCGCTCGGACCGGAAACTTCCAAAATCGCGTCGAATGCGTACGGCACGTCGCGGCCACTTTTCGGATCGTGCCAGCTTCCGCGGCTCGCGAGTGCGCGGTTCTTCGGCCACACGCCGAGCGGCAGCGCGAACGTCCGCACTTTGTAGCCGGGGACCGCGGAGTCGATTGCCAGCACGCCGCGCGCGATCTGCTCCTGCACGACGGCGTCGCTGTACTTCGCCAGGTTCGCGTGCCACAGCGTGTGATCGCAGAGTTCGAATCCCTGCTCGGCGAGGAACCGAACTTTCTTCAGGCGCCACACGCTCTTCTGTCCGTCGATTCCTTTTTCGCCGAAGAATGCGTGTCCCGCGGCGGCGCCCGGCAACAAACAGAATGTCGCGCGCTTGCCCCAGTCAGGATGCTCTTTGTTGAACGCGAGCCAGATCCCGATGGCGCTTTTCGGATCGACCTCGAGCTCGCCGTTTTTTTCGATGTAGCTGAACTGTCCCGGCGATGCGTCGTCGAAAGTGAATACGACGGGCGATGTCCCGGGCGGGATGTCGATCTGCTTGTCGACCATCTGGGCGACTGTGATCGGGCGATATCCGCGATCGTACAGCAGCTGCAGATCGTGACGGAAATGGTCTGACGAGCGACCCCAGCGGGAGTCGTGGTCGGTGATCAGGTGGTATTCGAGGATGGGGATCCGGCCCTGATCGTTCGCGGGGCGCGTTTGCGCATTGGCGTTAACGGTGGTTAACACCGTGGCGAGCGCCAGCGCCCGGAGTTGCGGAAAGAATGTTTTCACGACTGAAGAATAACAGAAGTGTTTACAGTAGGAAAACTGAAGTCGGCGCTCGTGCGAAGTTCGCTGCAGCGGGTCAGGACGGACGACCTTGCGTAACCGACCAACAAAAAAACGGTTCACCAGGACGAGCGTGGTTCGCAGCGAACAACGCTTGTACCGGTGAACTGTTAACCACTAACTGTTGGTCGGTTACCCAAGGTTTTCCGTCCCACACCACGCCGCGCACTCTTCACGAGCGGCCCATCTAGAGCTCAAACAACTACCCTAGCAGCCCCAAATGCTGTGACGAATTAAACCCCGGGAACATCGCATTCGTATTCGCCGCGCCGAGATGCTTCACGGCAATCTCTGAAAACACCGATCTGAAATCCGTCGTGAGCGCCAGATCGCGTCCTTCGTACAGTTGCTCCGGCGCGAGCCCCGGCCATTTGCCGTAGACCTTTTTCCCCTTTACTTCGCCGCCGATCACGAACATCGCGCCGGCATGGCCGTGGTCCGTTCCGCCGTTGCCATTCTGCTTCGCCATGCGGCCGAACTCGCTCATCGTCAGGATCACGACGTTCTCCATCCCCGTTCCGAGATCCGCTGTGAGCGCGGCGATCGACTTCGCGAAATCGTCGAGCCGTTGCGCAAGCTGACCCGTCGCGCCGCCCTGATTGACGTGCGTGTCCCAGCCGCCGACGTCGGCGAAGGCGATTTCCAGCCCGACATTGCTCTTGATCAGCTGCGCGATCTGCTTGAGCCGCGTGCCGAACTGCGACTTCGGATAATCGGCGCCGTTCTCAGGCTGATACTGCGTGGGATTCGCGGACCGGAGCATCTTCACCGCTTCGAACATTTCCTGTCCGGTGCCGTGAATGAGATCGGCCGAGCCCGTCCGGTACAGCGCCTCGAGGCGCGCGGTCTGGTCGCCGCCGCCGGAGCGAACGGCGAACTCTTCGAGCGAGTTCATCGCGACCGCGGGCGCGGTTCCCTCGAGAATGCGCGGCGTCTGCGGCGTCATTGCAACGGCGCGGAATGGTGTCGGCTTGCACTGCTCGCACGTTCCCGAGGTCGCGAGGTAGCGATTGAGCCAGCCATCGCTCGTGCCCTTGGTGTCCGGCGTGCCGCTCTCCATGTAATCCTGCGCATCGAAGTGCGAACGCGTCGTGCTCGGACTCCCGACCGCATGAATCGGCGCGAGCATTCCGGAATCCCACAGGGGCTTGAGCGGCGCGAGAGACGGATGCAGTCCGAAGAATCCGTCGAGGTCGATCGCGGCCGGCGCGCCACCCACTCGTGTCGGCGCGGGAATCGCAATGTTCGGTCGGAGCGCATAATACGCCCGTTCGCCATGCGGGACGACGACGTTCAATGCATCGGCCGCGCCTCGCTGGAAAAGACAGATAAGAACCTTTCCCTTCACGGCGAGCGGCAGTTCCATCCCCATTGCAGTGCGGCGCAGAAATGACGGGCTCAATCCCATCGTCACGAGCGCGACGGCACCTGATTTTACGAAGTATCGGCGATGCATGGCGTTATCTCCTCTGAAATTCCGGCGAACCAATCGCAAGCCCAACTATCAGCGCCAGTCCCTTTGTCGGTGGCTGCAGTCTTCCAAACGCGCGATCGCGCACGGGTCCGCGTCCGAGCGGGCCGGCGAGTGGATCGGGAAGCATCATCAGCGCCTCGTCCGGATCCACCGGATCCTTTGGCTTCGCCGAAGGCATCTCCGGCGTGCTGTCGAGCGCCGCGGCGGAAGTGAGGAACGGATTCTTCCCCGTAATGAGAATCGCGCGCGTATCCGGTGATACACCGCCGCCGAGCAAAGCGCTCACGACACCATCGACCTGTTTTTCGACCGGCGCACTCTGGAGGTTTTCCGCACCTTTCCAGCTCGTCGGCGACACGCCCGGAATCCTTCCCGCCGCGATCGCAACTCCGAAATTGATGCGATTCAAAATCGCGCCGGTGTTCATCCACTGATCGCCGGTCTCGGGCCAGCCATTCGGCGCCTGATGTCCGTAGATAGGCTCGCCAAGCGTCGCGATCGTCTGCGCGGTTCTCAGCGTGCCGTCCGGCTCCGCGCCGAGCGCGCGCAGTGCGCTGACGACGACCTCGAACGGCGATTTCACCTTCGCGCGATACACATTTTGCGCGAAAAATTCGGGACTCGTCACGATCGTCCGCACCACCGCGCGAATGTCGCCGTCGGTGCGGCGGAATGTTTCCGCGGCGCGATCGACCAACCCCGCGGGCGGCGTGTCGCTCACGAAACGGCGCGCGAGCTTGAACGCGATGTAGTGCGCCGTCGAAGGATGGCGCGCGACGATGTCGAGCACGTCCTCTCCGTCCTCGATGCCGCGACCGGCCGCCAGCTTGTGGCCGAGTACGATTTTCTCGCCTGCGTCGTGCATTTGCGGATTGAACGTGAACTCGCCGCCGCCGAGCTGCGGACGCGGGAAGGTCCAGCCGGTGAGCGCGCGCGCGACATTGATCACATCCTGCTGCGTGTAGCCGCCGTCGACGCCCAGCGTGTGCAGCTCGAGCAGTTCGCGACCGTAATTCTCATTGAGACCACCGCGGCGCCGGGCCGCCATCTGCTGCTGCTGCGGAGTGAGCAATCCGCCGCGCGGTCCGCGCCCCCGTGCGCCCGGCAACGGAACCAGGCGCGGACGATTGCTGTCGGCCTGGCTCTCCCAGTTGTCGAGATAGAACAGCATGGCCGGACTCTTTGCGACCGCTTCCAGCAGCACTCTGAACTTTCCGAGCGAATTCGGCCGGATGACCTTGCTCTCATACTGAGCCAGCTGATAGCGCTCGGGCGGTCCTTTCTGGATGTAGACCGAAAAGTGATTCAGCCAGAAATCGGTCATCACTTCCTGAAGCTGGCGCTCGGACAGCAGCGCGCGGTCCACGCGGCCACTCTGCGCTTCGACCGTCACCTTCCGCACGCCGACGGTCGCATCGCGAAGCTCGGCCTGTTCGGCGGGAGTCAGCTTGGACCGGTCGCCTTTGGCGCCCAGTCGCTGAAGCAATTGGTTCGGTGGGGGGTACTTCTGTTGGAGCGTTTGGGAACTCGTGTTGTAACTCTCGAGTGCGGCGAAATACTGATCGCTTCGCGAATCGTCGATGCGTTCGGGATGGAGCTGGAGATTGATCCACTTGTCGACGCCCATCGCGCGTACCGCCTCGACGTCGCCCGGGCGCGCGCCAAAGGTGAGTCGATTGAGCACATGGTTGACCTGTTCGTCGGCCGTTTGCTCACGGGCTGATACGTCAGCCGGAGTCTGATCATCCGGCGGCGCAGTGGCTATCCTCGGCGCCGGCTCGATCCGCGCTGCGGTATTGCCTCCGCACGCAACGACCGACGCGATGGCGGCGACGATTGTGATTCGGATGGGACGTTGCATCAATGCACACTCCGGTGGCCGAAGAACCTCATCCCGTAGACGAACCGGTGCGCCGAGTAGTTAAGGATGAGCCGCTCTTGCGGGATGCGCCACGTGACGCAGAGCACAACCGCTGAAACGGTGACCGATCGCGCTCCGTAGAGGTAATGCAATGCAGAAGGGTGTCGGAACAATTCTTGCTGGTTTTGCAAATGGTTTTTTCACGCGGGAAAACGGGAGGAACGCGAATGGATGTGCTGGTGATGTTGGAAGACCTTCCCGAACAGGCGCACCAAAATGCGCTTGCACAGTTCAACTCGGTTCCGTCCGTCAGTGCGGGCGAGCAAAAAAGTCCGACGCGCGACGTCGTGACGCTTTTTGGCAGGCCGAACGCGGAATCGCTGGCGCTCGCGCTGGCCGCCGCGCTCGAATCGAGCCGGGCCGGTGTTTCGGGTGAGAATCCGGTCGAAGTGACGCGCCATGTCGGCGTATGGCCCGAACGCGGGGCCGTTGGCGACGCTGCGTGGTTCGATCGCTCAACGGGACAGGTCGTGAAGCGTGAAGTGGAGATCCCGCTCGCCGTGCTCCTCGAGACGGCAGGAACGCTGCTGTCCGAATGCGGACAGGGCATCCGCCGGCTGCTTGCCGGACTGCTCGTGCCGGAGTCGCCGGAAGGCACCCGTCGCGCGATCTCATTTTCGTTCGCCTCGGCAACGCCGGGTGCGAGACTTTCAGGCGAGTCGCTGCTCGCCTCCCTCCGCGAAGCGGACGGGTCAACCACTGACGGAGATGATAACTAGAACTCTGTCCTAGTCTGATAATCGCCCGGAAACGGGCAAAAGGGGCGGCCAGTCAATGGCCGCCCCTTTGTGCTATTGACGCGCAAGCGCGCCGTCATAGGATGTATATCCAGACATGAATGTCGGAGGATATATGCGTGAGTATCGCAGTGAGTCCATCCGCAACATCGCCGTTATTGGACACGGCTCGAGTGGCAAAACGACACTGGTCGACGCCCTCGCGTTCGTTTCGGGAACGAGCAAGCGACACGGCACGATCAAAGACGGCAATACGCTCACGGACACCTCCCCCGAAGAGACCGAACGCAAATACTCCATTTCACTTGGTTGCGCGTTTGCGGAGTGGAAGGACACGAAGATCAATCTTCTCGACACGCCGGGCTTTCTCGACTTCCAAGGCGACGCGATCGCCGGAATTGCGGCCGCGGATGGAGCGCTGATCACCGTCGGCGCCGGCACCGGAGTGGAAGCCGGAACGGAACGCATGTTTCGCGAAGCGATCGCGCGCAAAGATCCGGTTCTGTTCGTCGTCGCGACGATCGACCGCGAGCATGCCGACTTCGATGCCGCGTACCGCTCGATAAAAGAACGGCTCACGTCGAAGGTTGTCCCGGTCGAGATTCCGATCGGCGCCGGCGCCGGCTTCAAAGGGATCATCAATCTTTTTACGAAGCGCGCGCACGTGTTCAAGCCGGGCACGAAGGCCGGCGAGTACGACGAAGTCGACATTCCGGCGAGCGAGCAGGCGCGGTTCGAGCGCTACCATCAGGAAATGGTCGAGGCGATCGCCGCGACGGACGATGCGCTGCTCGAACGTTTTTTCGGAGGCGAAGAACTGCCGGGTGAGCTCGAGATGTCCGCGATGAAAGAGGCGATGAAACGTCAGGACATCTTTCCGCTGCTCTGCTGCTCGAGCCAACTCACGTGGGGTGTGCGAACCGTGCTCGATTTTCTGGTCTCGCTGATGCCAAGCGCGTTCGAGATGGAGGAGCTGCACGCGTTCAAGGGCGCGGAGGGGGAACGGACGGTGGAGATCCATCCGAACGACGCCGCGCCGTTCAGCGCGCTCGTGTTCAAGACCACCGCTGAGCCGCATGTCGGCGACGTTTCATTTTTTCGCACGTTCAGCGGGACGGTTTCGTCGGGGCAGGAGGTGTACAACGCGACCCGCGACACCGCCGAGAAAATGATGCATTTATCGATTGCGAACGGGCGCGAGCGCATCGAAGTGCCGCGCTTGTATCCGGGAGATATCGGCTGCGTCGCGAAGCTGCACAACACGCACACCAACGACACGCTCTCCACAAAAGCGCATCCCGTGCGGCTTCCGCAAATCCACTTTCCCGACCCGATCGTCACGTTCGCCGTACGAGCCGCGACCCGCACCGACGAAGAGAAGTTTCAGCAGGGATTGCACCGGCTGCATGACGAAGATCCGACATTCCAGACGCATTTTTCGAGCGAGACGCACGAGACGATCGTCGGGGGCATGGGCGAACGTCACGTCGAAGTGGCGCTCGCCCGGGTCGCGCGGCAGTTCGCGGTGAAGGGCGACCTCTCGGCGCCGCGCATTCCTTATCGCGAGACGATCACCTCGAAAGGCGACGGACAGGGCCGCCACAAAAAACAGTCGGGCGGCAAGGGGCAGTTCGGCGATTGCTGGATCAGAATGCGGCCCGCGCCGCGGGGATCCGGCTACAAATTTCAGGATGAAATCGTCGGCGGCGCGATTCCGCGCGGATTCATTCCGGCGGTCGATCGTGGCGTGCAGGAAGCGTCCGCGCGCGGAGTGCTCGCCGGATATCCGATGGTCGATTTCGTCGTGGAGTGCTACGACGGCAGCTACCACTCCGTCGATTCGAACGAGGCCTCATTTAAAATGGCCGGGATTCTCGCATTCAAGACCGTCGCGCCGAAATGCCGTCCCGCGCTCCTCGAACCGCTCGAGCTCGTCGAGGTCAGCACGCCCGACGTTTATCTCGGCGATGTGATGGGCGATCTCAGCGCGCGCCGCGGTCATATCCTCGGCACCGAACCGACCGATGACGGCAGTTTTACGAGAGTCCGCGCGGTGGTTCCGCAGGCTGAGATGCATCTATACGCGACGAAACTCGCGTCGATCGCGCATGGCAGGGCGAGTTTTTCACAGCGATTCAACGGCTACGAGTTCATGCCCGGCGACGCAGCCGCGAAGGTGGCTCAGACCTTGTGATAGCCGATGCGCGCGGCTTCGGCCCGGTCCTCGGCTGTGTACACTTCGAAATCGGAGAAGAACGCGGCGGCCTCAGTCTGCAATAGCCGCAATATCGTCACCGCCATCCGGCGAATCTCAAACTCGGCGCCTTCGCTCGAGCGCAGTTCCAGCATCGTACGCCATGCGCGCGCGTTCGCCGTGACGACGATTTTCGTCTCCGTGGAATTCGGGAGCACGCCACGCGCGGCCTCGCGCGCCATCTTGCGGCGATGCACGCGGTCCGCGACCCAGCCATAACGCTCCATCAGTTTCTCGACGAGCGCGATGTACGTCGCCTGGGCCGTCTCGATCTGCGTTTTCCACTGCGCGAGCAGCGCGTCGTCGCCGAGAATCGCCGGCGGCACCACGAATGCGGCGTCCGATTCATCGACGTACCGTTGCGAGAGCTGCGAGTACGCAAATCCGGCGCGATGACGCACGAGCTCGTGCGTCAGCGACCGTGACACGCCCTCGATCAGCAGCGAATAGTTGGCGTGCTCGAGCACGCTGCCGTGCCCCTGCTTCTTGATGTTCTCCAGATATTCGCGCGTCGCGCGGTTCGCCGGATTCTTCTGGCTCATGTAGCAGAGCCGTCCCGCGAACTCAGCGAGCCGCTCGCCGTCCGTGCTTTCGCCCAGCCATTGCACCGGAAGATGCGCGGGCTCCACGAACGAGGGGCGCGCGAGAATCGAAATGCGGGGTTCGGTATAGAAATGCGGCATCAGTGTTGGCTGGCTGCGGTTTTTAACGCGTGAGGTCGCGGCGAAAGTTACGCCGCGACCTCATCACAGCCAACCGAGAACTGAACGGGGGGTCGACGCCAGCGCCCGGCCGACTGCCGTAAACCGCGAAATGCGCCCGATTAAGCCTGAATCTGCTGCTGAATTTCGCGGTTTACGATCGGAATCGCGCGCGCCCGGGCTCCTGCTGATTTCGGAACGGTAATCGTCAGGACGCCATTCGTGAACGACGCTTCGATCTTTTCCGCGTCGACGTGTTCCGGCAGGCGGATCGAGCGCGAGAAGGCTCCAGTGACGCGCTCGGCACTGAATACGCGGAGCTGCGACTTTTCCTTTGCCGGCAGCGTCGCGCCGCGCGTGCCGCTGATCGTCAGCGAATTCCGCTCGAACTGGATGTTGACGTTTTCCTGATGCATTCCCGGCAAGTCGGCTTCGACGACAAACGCCGACTCCGTCTCATAAATGTCGACCGGCGGCAGCCAGAGCTGGGGGCGCGCGGGGGAATCGAGATTCTCGAACACTCCCCGATTCGCCGCCTCGTCCATGGCGCGGTTGAGGGTGAGCATCCGGTCGAGCACGGTGTCGAATGAATTGCGAAACATGGTTGATCCTCCTCAAGGAAAGGGTGAGTCCGCGTGAAGCGGAGTTGACGCGACCGCCAAATCGCAAACGGCATGCCGCGAAATATTTGTCACTTTGGCAAATCCGATTGTCAGGATGACCAGCGCGCTTGTCGACTCGGCATACGGCTGCCGGCCGACCCTGATGACGGCTAGGTCGCGGCCCCGAACGGCACGAAGCGGCGGACCCGCACGCGATCGACCAGGGAGCGAAGGGCCCTGTTGCTTCCGAGCGACAGCAGGCCGGCGACGGTCAGGGAGCGCACTTCGACGCGGGTGATCTTCACACTTCCGCCACGGCTGAGCATCGCGCGGCTCGCCGAGAGGTCGCGCAGCGTGGCGTACGCAAAGAGCAGGGGGAGAATGCAAAACGCTCGAATCGCGACGGCGCGGCGCGGAACCATCAGGATGTATTCGAGGGCGTCATCGAGATCCGTCCATGCGAGCGCGATGAACGACGCGACCGCGGCATGGTTTCCCTCGAGATGCGCTGCGTCGAGCAGCGTTTGGTGGCTGCTGCCGTGTTCCTGGAGTGATGTCTGCGGGATGTAGATCGCATTTTCGTGCTCTGCATCCCACGCGATGTCCTTCAGGATGTTCACCGTCTGAAGCGCTTCGCCGAACTGGCGGCATTTGGTCCACAGCTTGGTGAACTCCGGCTTGCCGACGCTCGGTGCGTGTTCGTACCACAATTCCGTGAGCATGCAGCCGACCGTGCCCGCGACGTAGTAGCAGTATTCGCGATACTCCGCGACGGTCTGAATGCGGATCCCGCGCGGATAAAGCTGCACGAATTTCCGCATGCCGTGCACCATCACGCCGACCCAGTGCACGACGCGGTTCCGCGTGTGATCCGGGAGCGAGCGGAGCAGGGCGCACACCAAATCCGTGTGCCGCAGCAGATCGACATGCGCGGGATCGCCCTCGATGTCTGCGGCGAGCGCGGGAAACGCTTCGGCGGCATCGCGATCGCCGAGCGAACGGAGAAATGCGTCGAGCAGATCGGCCTTTCGTTCGGGCGACGCGGAGCCGTCGTCTTCAATGGTGTCCGCGATGCGGCAGAGCAAATATGCGGTCATCACCGCGCGGCCCAGCACACCGGGAAGAAACCGAATCGAAATCGCGAAGGTGCGCGAAACTTCGGGAAGCACCGCGGTCGCGAAGCGCGCGGCATAGCGGAGCCGTTTTGGACTGTCGAGTTCCGCGGCGGCCGCGCTCATCGCGGCGGGCGTGGCGGCCCGAGCAGCGCATCGAGCAAGACTTGTGCGGTGGTAGGCTGTTTCGTGTCGGCGAACTCGAGGCGGTCCAGCGCCTGCTCGATCGCGACCTGCGCGCGCGAGACGAGCCTGTTGTAATTGCGCCAGCTGACGAAGAGCGAGGTCAGTCCGACCGCCGACGCCAGGAGCACCGCGACCGCCAGACTGATGTTGATCGCGGCGAGCGGCGCCCCAACGAGCAGGGAAAGAAGCAGCGCGACGGAAATCCCCTGCGTCAGTTTTTGATTTCGCGTCGAGCGAAAATTCGCGACGATCCGCGCATGCGCGTGGGCGGGTGACACATCGGCGACGATTGCGGTCACGTCGTCCGCGGACGCAAGCTCGAGTCCGCTGCCGGTGACCGTGAGCGCGCGGCGGAACGTCGAGAAAAAATCGCGTCGCGCTTCCCACACGAGTTGATCGGCGAAGCGGCGCTTGATCTCGAGCCCTTCATTGCGCTGCATCCATCCGTCGAGCGCGCTCAGAACGGCGGCCGCGCTTCCCGGCACCGTGCGCGCCGCGCTCGCGACCGACGCACCGGAAATTCTGGCAACGATTCCGGTTTCGTCGGGCAGGATCGTCCGGCTGCGCTCTTCGGCAAGGGCCTGACGGACTGCGGCGCTCGACAGGCCGACTTCCTTTCCGAGCTCGATGATTTGCGCCTCGGTCATCGTGCCGGCGTCGTCACCCTCGCCAGTCGCACCCTGGAGCTGCGCGGCGCGCGCGAGCACGCGGTCGAGCGCCGCGCGCGTGATCGCGTTGCCGGGCGGGGTCGACGGCGCGTCGGCCATCTAGATGCCACCGAGCGCAATCGAAATCTGCCGTTCGATCGAATCAATCATCGCTTTCGGAATTGGAAACGCGCGCGCGAACGCGGGCATCGGGTCGCCGTCGAACGTGACGCCCGCAATATGCAAATAGAATCGCGCGTAGCCGGCCGCAAGCTCCGGCGAGACGTGGGCGAGCAGCAGCTCGCCCCCGCGCACAAGCGCGAAACTGCTGAGCGTCGTAGCGATGCCGCTCCGCTTTTCGGCGGGCGTCGTGTTGTCGTCGACGGCGGGACCGGTGAGCGGCCCGACAATCTCGTGCACGAAGGCGTAGATCGCGTCCATCGCATGGTCGGGCGAATCGGGGTAGCCAACCGCGACCTGCGGGCGATCGCGCACGTCGGAGCCGGTGCGCCCCTCGCCTTCGAGCGTCACCGACAGGATGAGATCACCCGACGGCTGCTGCGAATGATTGAGATAACCCTGCAGTTTCGGATACATCGCGCGGTGCCACACGGAATCGATCGCGGCAAGCGTATTCTCGCGCCGCCGCATTTCATTCACCCACCAGCTGTGGAAAAAAAGAGCGGATTCGTTGGTGAGCGAATTCGCCAGCACGCGCGCGAATTCCCGGTCGGCTTTCGCGGGAAATACTTTCGCGAACACTCCGAAGAACACGGCCTCTTCGCGCGTCCTAGCTTTTTTCGGATTGCCGTCGGCCTTGGCGAACGCATCGATCGTCGCGGCGAACTCGCCCCAGGTAATGAAGGGCAATGCGAGAAACTGGGCATTGACCAGCGCCGGATTCTCGCGGAGCCGCCTCGCGAGCACGTCATGATTGACGTCGAGATCCGTGACGACGCCCGCCTTCGTGCGCGCGGCTGTCAGCGTCTCACGGTATCCCACGCGAAACATCGGGACCGGCGAACTGTCGTTGGATATCATCGCGAAGCCGTGCAGCCACAGATCCAGATGTTCGCGCGAACGGATCGGCCATGCCGTGCTTCGCACCGTGGCGCCGGGCAGCTGCGCCGCGACCGGGTGCGCAATGGCCCCAACTGCGCACATCGCCAGCGCGACTAGGACGCCGCGAGCCGTCCGCATGCCACGCAGTACTTCCAGCCGGGTTCGAGCTCGGCGCTGCATGCCGCGCAGCGCCGCGCCAGCAGATTCTGTCCGCAGTTGGGGCAATAGTGAACGACGCGATCGTCGGGCAGTTCCTGCGCGCAGTACTGGCACCCCGGGCGCGACCGGTTCGGCGTCGCGTCCGCCGTCGGGTCGAGCGGGCGCTGCGGAGCGGCGGAGGTTGGCCGCACCGGCTTTGGCGCTGTCACAGCTTCGCTCAGCGGAGCGGACGCCGCTTGCGCCGCGGCAGCGGCGGATGACGCCGCCGCCGGCGGCATCGACTCACCCGCTTTGCGCGCATGCTCCTGCGAAATCGTCACGCGCGCAGTCAGATACGCGCGGTACGCCGACAGATCGGGATTCGGCGAGGAAAGCTCCGCGCGCAAATCATCCTGCAGCAGATCATCCGCAAAAACGTATCCGCGCTCGCCGGCGATCAGGCGCGTGAGCGCGTGCGAGTAGTCGTCGTTCGTTTCGAATCCGCCCTCCGCGCGCACGGCGCGGTACGGCACGAGCTCGATGAGCTCCGCGACTTCGAACGGCCGCGTGAGCAATTCAGGCCGGGTGTCGCGAACCGCCCGAACGAGGCGCTCGAAAATAAGGTCGAGTGGATCCATCGTATTGATCTTAACCGCCCGTCGACGGCAACGCCGGGCTCGCCCGGAAGCCGGCCTCGTCCGGGAACGGGCTCGGATCGGCGTGCCTGGCGCCTTTCGCGCGTGCGGCGGCATGCCACGTTTCGAATTCCGACGGAAGCAACCCCGAAGAGTGGTTCTGCTGCGCCGCCGCACGGGTCGCAAGGAAATTCGCGTATTCGTTCTGCGCGTGCCCGTCATGTCCGCGTACCCACTTCCACGACACGTCATGCGCGGACGCCGCGTCGATTGCTTCGTGCCAGAGCTCGAGATTCTCGATCGCGCCGCCTTTGCGTTTCCAGCCGTTCCGCGCCCAGGAATGCACCCACTGCGTCATGCCGTCGACGATGTAGCGCGAGTCCGTCGTGAACGTGACGCGACAGCGGGCGCCTTTCGCGCCGAGCGCGTCCATCGCCTCGATCACGGACCGGAGCGCCATGCGGTTGTTGGTCGTCGCGGGCTCGCTGATCCACAGATCGCGCCGCCTCGTGGCGCCGTTCGACTGACGCAGTTCGATGAGCACGCCCGCGCCGCCGGGGTTGTCGCCTTCGCGTCCGTTGCCGATGCATGATTCGTCGGCGAACACAGCGACGAAGCACGGGGTGTTGGCCCCTGCACCTGGGGTGCCCGGCTTGCTCAACGAACCACCTCGATCGAATCCGCTTCGTCGACCCATAAAATCAGCGGCTGACCCGTCGCCGGATGGCGCGCTTCGATCGCTTCGCGACGTCCGCGCATCGCGAGCCGCTCGGGAATCACCACGTAATCGGTGCCGCGCCGGCGCACGGTGATGCGCACGCCGTCGCGAATGGCATTTTCGAGCGCATCGTATCCGGCGACCGTCAGCTGCGCCATTTCAGTCGGCTCCGGAGAACCATTCGCTTACGAATCCGGCAAGCACACCGGTGGCGCGCTCGATCTCACCCATGTCCACATACTCCTCGGCCGAGTGCGCGAGCCCGATGTCGCCGGGCCCAAAACAAATTGCGGGAATGCCCGCCTCCGTCAGGAGCGCGGCGTCGGTCCAGCACGGAAGACCTTCGATCGGCGCGCGTTCGCCCGCACGTTCGAGCGAACGCGCGAGCGTGCGAACGAGCCGGTGTTCCACGGCAACCTCGTTCGGCGCCTGCGTGAAGCCGGGGATGATGTCGGCGCGAAGCGGGCGACGCGTGCGCGCGCGGACGCGTTCGCATGCGTCCTCGACTTCGCGGGCGAAATCCGCCGCAGATTCGCCCGGAATCGTGCGACGCTCGATCTGGACGCTGCAGCGGTCCGGATACGTCGAAAGGCCGAGCCCGCCGGTTACGACCGACGCATGAAATGATGGGCGGCCGAGCAGCGGATGCATTCTCTTCGCAAGATCGCTTCGCTGATACTCTTCGAGTTCCGCGAGCACGAGCGCGGCCAGAGTGATCGCATCGACGCCGATATCATAGCGGCTGCCGTGTGCGGCGCGGCCGTAGACGACGAGCTCGAGCCATGCGAAGCCGCGGTGCGCCGGGCAGATGGCGAGCCGGGTCGGTTCGGTGACGATCGCCGCGTCCGCGCGAATCCCCGAATCGACCAGCGCGCGCGTGCCGATACTTTCGTACTCTTCATCCGCGACGGCGGCGACGATGACTTCGCCGTCGATTTTTGCGTCCAGGACTCTCAGGGCGGCGGCGCACATCGCGGACACGCCGGCTTTCATGTCGGACGAACCGCGTCCGTAGACACGGCCTTCGCGCACTTCCGCATCCCAGGGCGCGTGGATCATGCCTTCGACGCCGACCGTGTCGAGATGTCCGTTGAACAGCAGCGCGCGGCCCCCTTCGCGACCGACGCGCGCGATCACGTTCGAGCGCCCGGGCGCGAGCTCCTGGATCTCGACACGAAATCCCCAGCTCTCGAGCGTCTGTGCGAGGACCTGCGCGCAGGCGGACTCGCCGGGCCCGTCGCTGACGAGTGACGGGTTTCGCGAATCGATTGCGACGAGAGTGCGGGTGAGCGCGACGGCATCACCGCGCGCGGGAGTTGCTGGCATGAATCGGGGAATAAAAATCCGAACTGCAAGTGGACGGTTAACGACTAACTGTTGGTCAGTGATCGGTGAACTAATTCGTTCACTGAACACCGACCAACAGTTAGTGGTTAACGGTTAACGCGCTGTTGCCGCCGGCGCTTATTTTTTCGGTGCGACTTTCTTTTTCGGAGCAGGCTTCGCCGCTTTCTTCACCGGCTTTTTCGCGGCCGGCTTCTTGGCAACCGGCTTTTTCGCGGCCGGCTTTGCAGCCGCCGCCTTCTTCACCGCTGCGGCCGGCTTCACGATGGCCGCGCCCGCCTTATGTGGCAACACCGACGGCGGCGCAGCCTTCGGCAGCGAGTAGGGAATCGGCTTGATCACCGGCTTCGGCTTCTGCTCGATGCGTGGCGGCGGCTTCTTTCCTTTGTGCTTTTTCGACCAGGCCTCTTCGGCCTCGCGAATCAGCCGGTCCGCTTCGTCTTGCGTCATCTGGCTGCGGCGGACCATGTACTGTACGAGGTCGCGCGCGCTTTCGAGCGTGAACACGGAAAGTCCGGCGGCGGCACCGATGACTTCTTTCATCGCTGCTGCCATCTTGCTGCCGGCTTCCATGCTGATCTCGTGCGCTTTCGCAGCCATTTCGGCTACGGTGTCGCGCACGTCCGCGCCGCGATGGCCGGGATGGCGGCGCACCGGCGGCACAGCGCCGGGTCCTGTTACTGGTTCGACTACAGCGGGTTTGGCCGCTGCAGGAGTCTTCTCGGTCATGCGGTTTCGCTCCGGGCACGAGCAGGACGCCGCTCGTGTGGCGGCATCGATGGACGCGCGGATCGGCTCAATAGATGGCCTTTATTTCGGCTTCACGAGAAACCGCGCGAAGTAACAGGGGGCAAGTATACGGAAAACGATCAGCGGGGCAAGTGATGCAGGGGCAATGAATTGGGGTCATTTTTACGCCAATTCGCGCATGTTCTTGATAGTAACTCCAATAAATAAAGCAGAATTTCCATAATATAAATGACATATAAGCAACATTATAGCGACACAATACTATGAGTTTACCACTTTCTGGCATACGCGTACTCGACCTTTCACGCGTCCTTGCTGGGCCGCTCGCCACCATGATTCTCGGCGATCTTGGGGCCGACGTGCTCAAAATCGAGCGTCCCGGCGCTGGCGATGACAGTCGCGCATGGGGACCGCCGTTCGATGCGCGCGGCGAAAGCGCGTACTACCTGTGCTGCAATCGCAACAAACTCAGCGCATCGGCGAACTTCGATGACGAACGCGATCAAGCGATGATCGCCGAACTCATCGCGACCGCAGATGTTGTCGTCGACAATTTTCGGGCGGGCACGCTCGAGAAGCGCGGCCTCGATCCGTCCGCGCTGCTCGCGAAACATCCGCGGCTGATTTGGTGCACGATCACGGGATTCGGCGCGGCGAGTGCGCGGCCGGGGTATGACTTCGTCGTGCAGGCAGAATCGGGATGGATGTCGATCACCGGTGAACCGGGAGGCGCGCCGATGAAGACCGGCGTTGCGCTCGTCGATGTGATCACCGGAAAGGATGCGGCGATCGCGATCCTCGCGGCGCTCGCCGGGACGCGGCGCGGCACGGAGTTGCCGGCCGAACGACGGCTCACAGTGTCGCTTCAGCACAGCGCCACCAGCGCGCTGATCAACGTCGCGCAAAACGCGCTGGTCAGCGGAACCGACGCAGGGCGCTGGGGCAACGCGCACGCGAACCTCGTGCCGTACGAGTTGTTCGACGCGAATGACCGGGCGCTCGTGATCGCCGTCGGAAACGACGCGCAATTCGCGGCGATGGCGCGCGCGCTGGACCTTGGCGGGCTCGACGATCCGCGTTTCGCCACGAACGCGGCGCGCCTCGCGCACCGCGCCGAAATTGTCGGCGCTATCCGGGCACGAGTCGCCGAACGAAGCGCGGCCGAATGGGTGGCCTTGCTCGAGCGCGCGGGCGTGCCGTGCGGAGTGGTGCGCACCGTGGTCGAAGCGCTCGCCGAGGTGAGTGCTTCGCCGCTGAGCGGCGTCGCGCCGCTCGCGCCGGCCCGGGTGCGCCGCCGCCCGCCCATGCTCGACGAGCACGGCGCGCTCGTGCGCGCGCACGGCTGGGATGCATTCGCGCAGGCGTAAGGCAATCCCGGCAACTGCGAACGACACTCGCTAGAATGTTTCCCATGCGCTTCGCCTCTCGAATTCGCGCGTATGTGTCCCGCCCCGCCGCCATCGCGGCGCTGGGCGCAGGCGCGATGCTGTCGTGCGAGAGCGGTGCGTCGCACGTCGACGGCCCGCGCGGCGCGAGCGCGTTTTCGCATTACGTGGTGCTGGGAACCGGCTTGTCGATGGGCGTGCAGTCGGGCGGCGTCATGTACGACTCTCAGGTGCAGGCGTGGCCGGCGCTGCTCGCGCACGCGGCCGGAGCGGGATTCACCTTCGTGATCACCGATACGATCATCAGCGGCACGAACAGCTTTTCGATTCCATTCTTCCGCGTCCCCGGCTGTCAGCCCCCGCTGATCGCGCCGCTCGAACTCGGTGTGGATCTCGCGGGCGCCAGCGTCGCGGCGCCGGATACCACCTGCGCGGGCCCGCTCGATTTTGGCTCGCCTCCGCAGAACAATCTCGCGATTGCGGGCGCGACGGCCTACGCGGCCATGAATTTCACGCCGAAGTTCGTGCACAACTCCGCGCTCGGGTTCAGTGCCGTCGATCGCGCACGTTACCCGCTCGTGCTAGCGTCGACGCAGTCGCAGGTGACCGCACTCAGGATTGAGGGCGCGTCGCTCGTATCCGTGGAACTCGGTCTCAGCGAGGTGCTGGGCGCCGCGACGAGCGGACTGCTGGTACCGGCGACTTCGTACACGCAGACCGCGTCGTACACATACGTGCCTGCGGCGCTGTTCGCGCCGGTGTTCAGCGCGATCGCCGACAGCGTGAAGCTCACCGGCGCGAAGGTCGTGCTCGTCTCGGTGCCGAAAGTGAGCGCCCTGTACGCGCTGCGACCGGCGTCGGAGTTGTGGGCCGATCGCGCCGAACTCGCGACGTACGGGATCACCGTGAACGCGGATTGCGCGGCCAGCGCCAATTTTGTGTTCACGCCGTCGCGCGTGCCGGCACTTGCCGCGGCGTATTCGAGCACGGGCACGATGCAGAATCTTTCATGCACTGATGTGCCGGGTACCGCGGACGCCATTCTCACTCCGGCGGATCTGTCGACGCTGGACGGCGCTGTCTCGCAGATGAACGCGCAGATCCTTCAGGTTGCCCAGACGAATGGCTGGGCGTTCGCCGACCTCACCGATGTGTATCCTCCGCCGGTCTCGTCGAGAACGCCGTATGCCGCGTCCGACGAACTCACATGCGCGAGCCCGTACGGAAAATTTATTTCACTCGACGGCGTGTTTCCGAACGTGAACGGACAGTCCGCGATTGCGTCCGCGGTCGCCGGCGCCCTAGATGCAAAATACGGCTTCACGGTGACCGTCGGCGCGACGACTCCGACGGGCGTGGCGTCCGCAAAACTCTGCCCGTGAGACCCGAACGAACTCCAATGCTGAAATATCGTTACGCGACTTCCGCCGCATCGTCTTTACTACGTGACGGCACCGGCGGCTCGGGGTTTCGGGCGGGGGCGAGGTCTGTTCGCGACGCGTGTGAAAGGTTACACTAGCGTCGTGAAGACAACGCAGGCAGCGCAACCGCAAGAAGACCAGATTGACGCGGATCAAGCGATCATCGACCGCGTTCTGGCCGGTGATCGGGAGTCGTTCGCCACGCTGATCGGCCGCTACAGCGACCCGCTGTACAGGCATGCGGTCGGCATGACGGGCAGCCCCGACGATGCCGCCGATATTTTGCAGAATTCTTTCATCAAGGCGTACCAGCACCTCGGTGAGGTGCGCGGCCGCTTCGATGCGTGGGTTTTCAGGATCGTTGCGAACGGATGCAAGGACTGGCTGAAGAACATCCGCCGCACGCATCTCAGTTACGAAGAGGACGATCAACCGTCTGGATATGAGACGCCCGAGGAAGAGCTGGATCGGGGCGAGCTGCGCGGGGATCTGGACGAAGCCCTTGGTGCGCTGCCGCCGTCTCTGCGAGAGGCGTTCGTGATGAAGCACGTCGAAGGTCGGTCGTACGAAGAGATGGCGGAGCTGCTCGAAACATCGGTCGGTGCCCTCAAGATGCGTGTGCATCGTGCACGCGAGGCACTGCAGAAACTGCTGGAGGAGCGATACCTGTGATGGACAATCTCGATCCGCGCGAAGAAGGAAAAACTCCCGCGCGCAAAGCAGACCAGGAGCCGGTGATGGATCGTGAAGTACCGTTGGCTTCGGCGCACACGCCGGAAGCGATTCACGCGTGGCTCGATGGCGAAAATGTCAATGAACAGCAGCTGCACGCTGCTGAGAAGGAGTACGCATTCTGGCGCCGCGTCGAAGAAGATAC
>DASYSH010000197.1:0-15066 GCA_036003525.1 Gemmatimonadaceae bacterium
GTCCGCAGTCTCGGGTATCGCAACATTCAGCGGCGTCGGCATCAACGGCACCGCGGGCACGGCATACACCCTGACGTTTGCGAGCGGCGGCCTGGCCTCGGCGACGCAGAGCATTACTCCGACGGCCGGCGCGGCGACGCAGTTGGTCATCACCGGCACGGGCACACAGACAGCGGGCGTCGCGCAGACGATCACGGTGACGGCGCAGGATGCGAGCGGCAACACCGCGACGACCTACACCGGTTCGAAGAGCCTGACATTCAGTGGCGCCAACGCTGCGCCCAACAGCACGAACCCGACGGTCTCGGCGACAAACTTCGGAAGCGCGACGAGCGTGACGTTCACGAGCGGCGTCGCGACTGCATCGATGGTGCTGGTCAAGACAGAAACGGCAGTCGTCGCCGCAACGGATGGCACGGTGAGCGCGACAGGCGGCAATCGCCTGAGCGTGGTCGTCAGCGCTGCCGCGGCGAGCGCGACGACATCGACGGAGAGCGCGAGCCCGACGACACTGTCGCCGAGCACGACTTCCACGGTCACTGTCACGGTGAAGGACGCCTTCGGCAACATCGTCACGGGCGCGACTTCAGCCTCGTTCGTGCCGACGGTGAGCGCCGGCTCGATCGGCACCTTCACCTGCGTCAGCGGCGTGTGCACGGCGACGTACACCGCGCCGGGCACGGCCGGTTCGCCGACCATCACGGTCAAGATCGGCGGCACCAACGTGAGCGGCAGTCCGGTCACGATGACGGTCGTGGTCATCACCGCGACCCACCTGACCCTGACGACATCCGCCGCCGGCGCGGCGAGCGGCCTCGCGTTCACGACGCAGCCGGTGGTCGCGTTGCAGGACGGATCTGGAAACACCGCAACGTCGAACACGTCGAACGTGACGATGACGGTCAGCTCGGGCGCGACGGTGATCGGCACGTCGACGGTCGCGGCGGTGGGTGGAGTGGCGACGTTCTCGACTGTCGGCCTCACCGGACCTGCGGCGAGTTACACGCTCACGTTCGCCTCGACCGGACTGACATCGACGACGCAATCGATCACGCTCACCACGCCGGGGCTGGTTGCGTCGGCGCAGGGTTCGGTGGCGGTGAGTGAAGTAACCGAACGCATCATCTTCTACGTGAAGACGGGCGGCGTCCTGCAGAACGTGACGCAGGCCACGGCGTTCTCGCTCGCCACGAACGGAGGCGGAACGTTCTACTCGGATGCGGCCGGTACGCTGACCATCACGACCGCGACGATCGCAGCAGCAAACGATTCGCTCGTCTTCTACTACAAGCAGACGACAGGCGCGGGTACGACGGCGACGCTCACCGTGACGCGCACGAGCGGAGACTTCGTCGCAGCTGGCACGGCCGCCATCAGCGTCACGGCGACCACTCCGGCGGCAGCCAGATTGTCGGGTGTCGTCTGCCTGGGCACGACGTCGAACAGCACGGCGGCCAGCCTCACAGTCGCCAGCGGAGTCACCTGTCCGACCACCAGTGGCCAGCTGCTCTTCATGGTGTACGGCCACGACGCGAACAACACCAATACACTGGCCGCGATCAACGCTCCGGCGGGCTGGACTCTGCTTCGCCAGACCGATTCCGGTGTCGCGGGCACGGCGAACCAGCTCGACGTGCGCGTCTACTATCAGTTTGCCACCGGCGCTGACGTGACGCCGACGTTCTCGACGACGGACGGCAGCAAGACGCGCCAGACATTCCTGATTCTGGCGATGGGCAGTCCGAACACTGTGACGCCGTTCGGCGCCGACGCGGTGAACTCCGGCGCAACGCCGGGGGCCACGATCACGCTTCCGAGCGTCACGGCGACGCTCGCATCGAGTTCGCTCCTTTCCTACGTGGTGCAGAACATCGGCAGCAACGCGTACGTCGCGCCGGCCGGCCTCTCCACGATCGCGCAGGCGGGAAGCGGTGGTCAGGCGATCACGATGATCCTGTTCAGCAAGGACCGCGTGTTCCCGGGTCCGACGCCGACGTACTCGGTCGGGACGGGCCAGACGGCAAACGCGTTCGTGGGTGGCCAGGTGATCGTCACCCCGCCATAACGGGACTAGACCGGCGAAGGCTCCGGATCTCGATTGGCGATGTGCTTCTGGTTGAGCACATCGCCAATCGCATTTTCGGCCTCGAGCGCGAAGTCGATTTCGCGCGCGATGTGCGACGCGGCTTCGAGCGCTTCGGTGACCTGCGCAGCCGGTGCGGCGCCGAGCTGAAGGCGAAGCAGGCCGAGCCGGATGTTTTCGAGCGCGGTCACGGTCTGCGCGAGCTGCGCCGCCGCATTGTCGCGTCGCGCCTGCATCGCGGCGTCGTCGGAGCGCGACAGCACATCGTCATACTTGTCGAGCGATCCGCGCAGCGCGCTCGCCTCGTTCTCCAGGCGCCGCGCCGTGGCCGGCACCTCTTTCAATTCGCGGCGCAATTGCTTCGGCAGCGCTTCGAACAGCGCATCGGTCGCGCGACCCAGCGCGACTTCGGTGTGCTGCGCGAATACCGAAGGCGCGATCGCGCCGCGCTTCAATCCGATTCCAGCGAGCGCCGCGACGCGGTCGCCCCACACGCCGTTCCAGAAATCGAGCCGGCGCGCGCCGAATTTCTTGAGCCACGCCGCCCGCGGTTTCGACAGAATGGCGGCGAGCGTGCACGAAACACCCACAATCGCGCCGAGTGCGTTGACGATGCTCAGTGCGATCGCCGTCTTGGTGCCATGCGCAATCGATGTGCTCATGAGAGAGACCGTCGCGATTGCGGCGGTGCCCAGTCCGCCGAGTGCCACCGCCGCCAGCGTTCGCTGGGTGATCGGTGTGAACGCCGGATCGAGTTCGATCTCTTCACGCCGCTGCGCCACGTGAATGCGCAGCGCTGCGCGCATATCATCCGTCGTAAACCCCTGCTGCAGCAGGCGGCGCACATATGGCAGCTCCGGCGCAAACGTTCCCGCCACGCCCGCGACGAGACCGACGGCAAATCCGAGCAGCGGATTGGCCATCTGGAACGCCGAGATCGGTCCGCCGACGATCAGCAGCGTCAGCAAGACCCGTGGAGCCGACGGCTGGTCGCCTTTCGCGAGCCATACGCGCAGCGGCGCCGGAATTTCCCGCGGCTGCTCGAATGCCGCATCCACCGCCTCCGCGAACGCCTCGCCGGTCACCCAGCGCCGGTCGCGATCCTTTTCGAGACACCGCTCCACCGCGCCGGCGAGCTTCCGCGGCACGCCGGGTGAAAAACTCTGCATCGGCTTCGCGCGCTGCGCGATATGCGCGGCCATGACCTGCGTCGTCGTCGCGCCGTCGAACGGCAGCCGGCCCGTGAGCGCGAAATAGCCGACGACGCCCAGCGAATAAAGATCGCTGCGCCCGTCGGTGGGCTCGCCCATCGCCTGCTCCGGGCTGAGAAAATGCGCGGTGCCGCGGATGTAGTTCGCGTCGGGCATTCCGCCCACGCTCACCGCTCCCGCGATTCCGAAGTCCGAGACCAGCGCGCGATTCGCGCCGCGCTCGAGCAGAATATTGTCCGGCTTCACGTCGCGATGCACGATCCCGCGGGAATGCGCGTACGCGAGCGCCCAGCCGATCTCGCGCAGCATCCGCGCCCCCTCGGCCGGCGCGAGCGGGCCGCGCGCGCGAACCCGCTCGCCGAGCGTCTCGCCTTCGATGTATGCCATGTCGAAAAAGACGAACGCGCCGGCTTCATCGACGTGATGGATCGGCACGATGTTTGGATGGCTGAGCTGCGCCGCCATCTGAGCTTCGCGCAAAAACTTCTCGCGCAACTCCGGCCTTGCGAGCGCGAGCGCGCGCGGCAGCACCTTGATCGCCACCGGCCGCGCGAGCCGCAGCTCGCGCGCGAGATACACAATGCCCATCCCGCCGCGCCCGAGTTCGCGCTCGAGCGAATAACGCCCCGCCACCGCTTCCTGAAACGCGATGAACTCGGCGTCGGGCGCGGTCATCCCACGTCTGCGAGCGCGATGTCGCGCCCGCCCTTGCGGACGAGGAACCATCTGCCGCGCACGGCCTTGTCCCGCGGCACGGTCAGCGAGTCGGCGGAGAGTTTTTCACCGTTCACACTTACGCCGCCCTGCTGAACAAGTTTCCGGCCGGCGCTTCGCGAGAGCTCGAACGCGCCTTCGAGCACGTCCAGGACGTTGAGCTCGGCTGCCTTCGCGTACTTCACGCTCGGAATTTCCGCGGCCAGTGTCGCATACACGTCGTCCGCAATCGCCGAGGCATCGATTTTCTTGTCGAAGATCACGCGCGACACTTCCGACGTGATGCGCGCCGCGTCGGCGCCGTGGAGCAGGGTGGTCATCGCGGCGGCGAGCGCGCGCTGCGCGGCGCGCTCGTGCGGGGCGGCGGCATGCCCGGCCTCAAGCGCCTCGATCTCGCCGCGCGTCATGAACGTGAACATCCGGAGGTAGCGCCCGACGTCCGCGTCTTCGGTATTGATCCAGAATTGGTAAAACTGATACGGCGATGTCATCGCCGGATCGAGCCACACCGCGCCGGCTTCCGTCTTGCCGAATTTCTTTCCGCTCGCCGTCGTGATCAGCGGCGCCGTGAGCACGTGCGCCTCGCCGCCCGCCGAGCGGCGCACGAGCTCCATCCCCGCGGTGATGTTTCCCCACTGATCGCTGCCGCCGACCTGCAGCGTGCAGTTCTGATTCTTGTACAGCTGCAGGTAGTCGTACGCCTGCAGCAGCGAATATGAAAATTCCGTGTACGAAATTCCCGTCTCGATCCGCGACTGCACGGAATCCTTCGCGAGCATGTAGTTGACGCTGAAATGCTTTCCCACGTCGCGCATGAAATCCACGGCGCCGATTTTCAGCAGCCAGTCGGCATTATTGGCGAGCGCGACGCCCGCGGTGTTCGCGGATTTGAAGAGCTGCGACAGCTGCGCGTGGATCTTCGCGGCGTTGGCGTCGATCGCCTCACCGCTCGCGAGCGGACGCTCCTCGGATTTTCCAGACGGATCGCCGATCATCGCCGTTCCGCCGCCAACGAGCGCGATCGCCTTGTGTCCCGCCCGCGCGAGATGCACGAGCAGCATCGTCGGGACGAGGTTTCCTATATGAAGGCTCGGCGCGGTCGGGTCGTATCCGCAGTACGCGGTGACTGTGCCTTTCGCGAAGTGCACGCCCAATCCTTCGGTCTGCTGATACAGCAGCCCCCGCCATGCCAATTCTTCCAGCAACGTTTCGTTAGTGGCCATCGTCCAAAGCTAGGCGACACGCGAAGCGCTGTCACTTTGAGTTCCTCCCCCCTGAACTCCCCGCTCCCATCTCGTCTCGCCCCGCTCCCCCCTCACCCTCGCCTCTCCCCGCTGGACTCGCCTCTCCAGTTACTTTTCAACCGTGAAGCTCAAGCAGCTCAACCCTCGCGTCTTAAGGATCGCCGCCCTCGCCACCGGCGGCGGCGCCCTGCTCGTATTCCTCATCGCCGGCATCAGCTGGCTCTGGGTCTGCCACGGCAATTCCTGCCCCTCGCTCGCGGGGCTCGAAAAATACCAGCCGCGCCAGACGTCTCGCCTCTACGCCGCCGACGGCCGGCTCGTCGCCGCCATCGGCAGCGAACGCCGCACGCTCGCAAAGCTCGACCAGATCCCCAAGCAGGTGCAGGACGCGTTCGTCATCGTCGAAGACAAACGTTTTTACTCTCACGGCGGCATCGACTTCCTGCGTATCGTCGGCGCGGGATTCGCGAACCTGCGCGCCGGCGGAATCGCGCAGGGGTTTTCGACGATCACCATGCAGTTGGCGCGAAATCTTTTTCCCGAGCGCCTCAACGCGCGCGAAAAAACCCTCGGGCGCAAATTGCGCGAGGCGAAAGTCGCGCGCGCCATCGAGTCGAAGTACAGCAAGGATCGGATCCTCGAGCTCTATCTCAATCAGATCTATCTCGGCAACGGCGCGTTCGGCGTCGAGACGGCGAGCGAGCGCTACTTCGGCAAGCCCGTTCGTGAATTGAATCTGTCCGAGGCCGCGATGCTCGCCGCGCTGCCGAAAGGACCGGAGCGGTACAATCCGCGGCGTTTTCCGGAGCGCGCGATCCAGCGCCGGAATATCGTGCTCGATCTCATGCGCAAGGCGGGGAGCATCAGCGAGGCCGATGCTTCGCTCGCGCGCGCCTATCCGCTCCGCCTCGTCAAGCGCAGCGGAAGCACCGGCGAAATCGCGCCGTACTTCGTCGAATACGTGCGCCGGCTGCTCGACGAAAAATTCGGGCAGGCGCTCTACGAGCAGGGGATGAAGGTCTACACCACGCTCGATCTCGACCTCCAGGGCTCGGCTGAGCGCGCGCTCGACCGCCAGCTTCGGGCGGTGGAGAGCGGCCAGTACGGCGCGTATCCGCACCGCACGTACGAGCAGTATCTCGCGCGCGCTTCGAGCGCCGGCACGCCGGAAGACAACGTCGTCTCGCCCTATTTGCAGGGCGCGTTCGTCGCGATGGATCCGCGCACCGGCGCCGTGCGCGCGCTCGTCGGCGGCCGCGATTTCGACGATTCGAAATTCGACCGCGCCACGCAGGCGAAACGCCAGCCCGGCTCGACCTTCAAGCCGATCGTGTATTCCACCGCGATCCAGAGCGGCCGTCCGGCGAGCTACATCATCGATGATTCACCGATCGAACTTGCGCAGATGGACTCCACGAAGCCGTGGATCCCCGCGAATTTCGATTTGAAATTCGAGGGACCGATCCCGATGCGCCGCGCGCTCTACATGTCGCGCAATCTTCCCGCGATCAAGCTCGGCATGGAGATAGGTGAAGAGAGCATCGTCGCGATGGCCAAACGGTTCGGCATCACCACGCCCATTCCGCCCTATCCGTCGATCAACATCGGATCCGCCGATGTGTATCCGATTGAGATGATCGCCGCGTACTCGACCTTCGCGAATCTCGGGATGCGCACGTCGGCGAATCCGATCATCCGCGTCGAAGACGCGAAGGGAAAATTGTTGTGGGCGCCCGAAGCGGAGCACCAGCAGGTGCTGTCGCGCGAAGAGGCGTGGCTCATGGTCGACATGATGAAGGACGTCGTGCGAAAAGGGAGCGCGGCGAACGCGGTGAGCGGCGCCGGCTTCAATCTGCCCGCCGGCGGAAAGACCGGCACGACGAACGACTACTCCGACGTCTGGTTCATCGGATACACGGCGGACCTCGTCGCCGGCGTGTGGATGGGACTGGACAATCCGCAGAAGATCATGGCGAACGCGCAGGGCGGGCGCCTCGCGGCGCCGGCGTGGACGTCGTTCATGCGCGAGGTCTACGAACGCAAGCAGTCGCCGCCGGATTGGCCGCGGCCGTCCGCGATCACGACGCGCGTCGTCGATGGCGGAACCGGATTGCTGCACGGGCCGGGATGTCCGGTCGAGGATGCGTACACCGAGTATTTCCTGCCGGGCACCGAGCCGACGCGGGAGTGTCCGCCGCGAAACAACATCATGGGCAAGCCTTAGTGGCCGAGCGGTACGCGGCGCGGATCGTGCGACCGGTCAGCGGTCCCGATATCGAGAATGGCGCAGTCGTGGTCGAAGGCGATGTCATCGTGTACGTGGGGCCGCGCAGCGGTGCGCCGTCCGGCCGCGAAACGGATCTCGGCGACGTGATTCTCGGTCCGGGACTCGTCAACGCGCACACGCATCTCGACCTCACCGTATTGCGCGGCCTGTTTGACGGACTGCAATTCTTCGAATGGATTCGGGCGCTGACCGCGGCGCGGGCGGCGCTCACGCCGGAAGAACTTCTCGAGAGCGCGCGCTCGGGAATTCGCGAGGGCATACGGGCCGGCATCACGACCTTCGCGGACACCGCGCCGAACGATGCGCCGTTCAGCGCGATGCTCGAGCTCGGCGTTCGCGGGATCGCATATCGCGAAGTGTTCGGACCGGATCCCGCGCAATGCGATGCGTCGATGGCCGCGCTGCGCGAATCCATCGCCGCGATGCGCCCGCGCGAAACCGCGCTCGTCCGTGCGGGGATTTCGCCGCACGCGCCGTATTCAGTGAGCGATGAACTGTTCGCCGCTGCCGCGCTTTTTGCGGGCGAGGAGCGGCTCCCGCTCGCCACGCATGTCGCCGAGAGCCTCGATGAATCCCGCTGCGTCACGAGCGGCGAAGGGCCGTTCGCCGATTTCCTGCGAGGGAGGGGCATCGCCGTCGCCGCGCGCGGTCGCACACCGGTCGCGCTGCTCGAACGAAATGGCGTGCTCGGCGCGCACACCCTGCTCATCCACTGCATCCGCTGCGACGACCGCGACATTGCAACGATTGCGAAACACCGCTGTGGCGTCGCGACGTGTCCCGTGTCGAACCGGTTCTTCGCGCACGGCGCCGCGCGCGTCGGCGCGATGCTGCTGGAAAGCGTGAACGTCGGAGTCGGAACCGACTCGATGGCGAGCAACGAACGGATGGATGTGCTCGCCGAGGCGAGGCTCGCCCTCGGAGAGCGCGGAACCGAGCGCGCCGCGTGGGATCTCGCGACGCTCGGCGGCGCGCGCGCGCTCGGGATGCACGCGGAGACCGGATCGCTCGATATCGGAAAGCAAGCGGATCTGGCGGCATTTACGCCCGGAAAATCACCCGCCGTGTTCGTCGCCGTCGCGGGCCGTGTACTAATCCCCAGCGACCAGTGACCAGTGTCTTTGAACTCGCGGTTGCGCCGCGCACCTAGCACGACTCGATTGCCCCGCATTAGAATTGGATGACTCCCATAGAGGAGATACAGTGAAAGCAGGACCTACGACCAAAATCTGGCGTGATGGCGTGCTCGTGGATTGGGCCGATTGCACCGTCCACGTCCTGGCCCACGCGATCCACTACGGATCCAGCATTTTCGAGGGCGTGCGCTGCTACGAAGGCCCGAACGGCGGAAACGTGTTCCGCCTTCGCGACCACATGCGCCGGCTCCATGACTCCGCGAAGATCTATCGCCTCGCGATGAAGCATTCGGTCGACGAGATGGTGCAAGCCGTCGTCGACACCGTCGCCGCGAACGAACTCACCGAGTGCTATATCCGGCCGCTCGTCATGCGCAGCGGACAGAACATGGGCGTCTGGGCCAAGGACATTCCGGTCGAGACCTTCGTGATTTGCTATCACTGGCCGACTCTCCTCGGCGATTCCGCGATGAAGTCCGGCGCGGATGTGCGCGTCTCGAGCTGGCGACGCGCGGCGCCCGACACATTCCCGACCATGGCGAAAGCCGGCGGGAACTATCTCAATTCGCAGCTCTCCGCGATGGAAGCCCGGCTCGACGAGTACGCCGAGGGGATCATGCTCGATTCCCACGGCTGGGTCGCCGAAGGAAGCGGGCAGAATCTGTTCGTCGTGCGCGACGGCGTGCTGCACACTGCGCCGATTTCATCCGGGATCCTGCACGGCATCACGCGCGATTCCGTGATGAACTTCGCGGCCGATCTCGGACTCACCGTGAAGGAAACGGTGATGCCGCGCGAGTTCCTGTATATCGCGGACGAAGCGTTCTTCTGCGGAACGGCGGCGGAAGTCACGCCGATCCGTTCGATCGATCAGTTGCCGGTCGGCGATGCGACGGTTGGCCCGATCACGCGCAAAGTACAGGAGCACTATCTCAACATCGTGCGCGGCAAGGTGCCGGACACGCGTGGCTGGCTCGAGCCGGTCCCTGTGGCGGCGAGCGCGGGAGGCGCGCGCTGATGCTGGGCTGCCTGGCGCTGAACTCGTCATTCGAACCGCTGACGATGGTGCCACTGCGACGAGCGTTGCGCCTCGTGATTGACGGCAAGGCGGAAATCGTCGAAGCCGATCACGAGGCGCTCGTGCGATCAGAGCGGCTCGCGTATCCGCGGCCGATCGTGATCCGCCTCGCGAAGTTCATTCACGTACCGCGCCGGTTCCGCCGCCAGGTTACAAACACGTTCCTCTTCGCGCGCGACCGGTACACCTGCCAATACTGCGGCCGTCCGTCCATCCAGCTTCGTCCGCGCGAGGCCCTCACCCGCGACCACGTGATTCCGCTCTCGCGCGGTGGGCTCAACACGTGGACGAACGTCGTCACCGCGTGCAGTGCGTGCAACACGAAGAAGGCGAATCACCTTCCCGATGAGTGCGGCATGCACCTGCTGCACGCGCCGGTCGAGCCGCACTTCGTTCATCTCTCGTGGGCCGTGCGCCGCCTGACACCCACGCAGGCGAAGTACATCAAGATGTTTTACGGCTCCGAAGTGCTGCATCAGATCGAGGCGCTGGAGAATCGCAGCGTGGCTCACCCGAACCGCGCACGGCAAATCAAATAATTTCTGTTGAAGTCTAGAGTCTAAAGTCTAGAGTCTGAAAACCCGCGGTTCGCGGTTCACAGCCGTGAACGACGAACCGCGGGTTTTCAGACTTTAGACTTTAGACTCTAGACCAAAATTCATTCGGCGCTCTTGCAGACCCTCTTAAACGGACAAACATCACAGCGCTTCACCCGCGCCGTGCACACCAACACTCCAAGCTCCATCAGCGCCTGGTTCTGGGTCCATACCGCCGCGCCCGTTCTCGGCATCGTTCGCTCGGCGATAGTCCAGATCTTCTTCAGATCGCGCGGGCGCTTTGGCTTGAGCTTCGGCGCGAATACCCGCGACAGGACGCGCGCGACGTTCGTGTCGACGAGCGCGGCGCGCTTCTCATACGCAAAGCTCGCTACCGCGCCAGCCGTATACGCACCGATGCCCGGAAGTTCGCGAAGGTCGCGCGGCTCGGACGGCAGTGTTCCATCCGCGCCATCCCGCGTGACGTGCTTGGCGAGCTTGTGGAGATTTCTGGCGCGCGCGTAGTAGCCGAGGCCCGCCCACGATTCCATGACACGCTTCGGTTTCGCATCGGCGAGGTGCCGGATCGTCGGAAAAGTCTCGAGGAAGCGGGCGTAGAATTCGAGCACGCGCGACACCTGCGTCTGCTGGAGCATCAGCTCGGATACGAGCACGCGATACGGGTCGCGCGTCTTTCGCCACGGCAAGTCGCGGTGGCTGCGTCGGTACCAGGCGCGCAGACGCGAGCCGAACACGCGCACTGCGGCGGAGTCCAGGGAACGCGCGGCCGATCGTCGTGTTGGCATCGGCCGAAAAGTTAACGCGCGTCGCGCGCGAGCGGCGCTCCCGCTCAGTCCTGCCGCAGGGCGATTATCGGTTCCACACGCGTGGCGCGCCGCGCGGGGAAAAACGCGGCGATGAGGCTTGCCGCCACGACGAGCGCGGGCCCGACGGAAAACGCCGCGAGATCGAACGTGAGAATCGACTGGAGCTCCGAAGCGATCGCCCGGGTGAGTGCAAGCGCGATCAGCGAGCCAATCGCCAGACCCATGAGCGCGAGCCGCGCCGATTGCCTGAGCACGAGCGCGACCACGGCGCGCCGGTCGGCGCCGAGCGACATCCGGATGCCGATTTCGCGTGTGCGCTGCGCGACGATGTATGAGAGGACGCCGTAAATCCCGCTGAGCGTCAGCAGCAGCGCGATTCCGCCGACGACCGACGAAATCCAGTACGCAATGCGCATCGGGAACGCCTGCGCCGCGACGTACTCGTCGAGCAGCCGGATCTGATCGATCGAACCCGGCATCGCGCGCTCGATGTCGGAGTCGAGCGTGCGGCGCGCGGTTTCGACCGCTCCGCGTGTGCGCACGATCAGCCGGACGCCGGGTGCTTCAGGCGTTCCCGGAAAAAATACCAGAGGATTCGTGGGCGGATCGTACAGCACACCGCTCACGACGTCACGCACCACGCCGACGACGTGCGCCGTTTTGAACGGCGTCAGCACGCTCCCCGTGGCCGGCGTTTCGAGCCGAACGATCTGTCCGATCGGGTCGTTCGAGCCCCACAGTTTTCGCGCGGTCGATTCGGTCACGATCGCGACCGGCACCGATGACGCGGCTTCGTCGGGGAGAAAATTGCGGCCGCGAACGACCGGCAGCTCGAGCGCGGTGAAATATTCCGGCGATACGATGTTGAACGCCACGCGGCCGACGCCGCTGCCCGGCGCGAGGGGTGCCGACCCAAACAGCGCGTCGATCGGCGTGCTTCGCGCCGACGCGACCGTTTCCACGAGCGGATGCGCGCGCAGCGCGGCGACAACCTCCGCTCGGTGCCGGTCCTGAATCACCAGGTGCACGATGTCATGCGTGCGCATGCCCGAATCGGTTTGCTGCAGCTTCGCGGAGCTGCGCAGCATGACGCCCGCGGCGGCGATGAGCACGACGCAAATCGTGATCTGCGCGACGACGAGCGCGTTGCGCAGCCGCGACGGGCGGAACTCGTTGTCGAAATTGCCGCGCGCGGTCTGCACGATGCTTGGCCGCGTCGCCTGCAGCGCGGGCGCGAGCCCGAACAGCAGCGCCGACGCGACGGCGCCGCCAATCATGAACGCGAACACGCGCACGTCGGTGTGCAGCGGAACGATGCGGATCAACGGCGCAAAGTTCGCCGGCAGCGCGGCGAACAGGAGACGCACGCCGCCGTCGATTGCCGCGGACGAAATCAGGAAACCCAGCGCCGCGGCGGGGAGCGCCAGCATCAGGCTCTCCGTGAGCAGCTGGCGGATGAGCCGGCCGCGCGTCGCGCCGAGCGAGAGGCAAATTCCAATTTCGCGCTGCCGCGCCATGCCGCGCGCGAGCATCATGTTGGCGACGTTCGCGCATGCGAGCAGCAGCACGAGCCCAAACGCGACGACGATCGGCGCGAAAATCACGACCGTTTCGCCGACGAGCGGAATGGGAGTCTCGCGCGTCACCAGCCAGGCGGAGCTCGGCAACTCCTTCGGAGGCCGGTCGGTGATCGTGCTGCGCGTCCACGCCGTCAGCGCGCTGCGTGCGGCATCGAGCGTCAGGCTGGCGCGCATTTGTCCGACGACGCCGAGGGGCGCGGGCGCGACGGCGTCGAACGGATCGGGAAGTCCCATCGCCGATGCCATCGTGAGCGGGATCCAGAGGTCGCGTGCGCGGGATTCGAGCCCGCCGAAGCCGTCGCGCGCGACGCCGACGACGAGAAGCGGCACACCGCGGACGACGATCGTCCGGCCGATGATGGAGGAATCGCCGGCGAACCTCCCCTCCCACGCCGCGTGACTGAGCACGGTGACCGCGCCGGCGCCGGGTATCAGCGCATCCTCCGGCTGGAGCGTGCGTCCGAGGGAGGGGCCGACGCCGAGCATGCTGAAGTAGTTGCCCGTCACGAACTGCCCGAAGACCGGCTGACCGCCGACTCGCGCGACCATGTTCATATAGCCGAACGATTCGGCGAACGCCGGGTTGTCGCGCTGCATGAGCTGATACTCGGGCCGCGTCAGCGCGTGCGTGAAGCCGCGCTGATCGCGCCAGACGAAGTCGGCGAGCGCGTGCGGATTGCGGACGGCGAATGGACGAAGGATGTACGCATCGAAGGCCGTGAACACGGCCGTGTTGAGACCGAGGCCAAGCGCGATCGTGAGAATGACGGTGAGCGCGAACAGGGGGGCACGGGCGAATCCACGCGCGGCGACGCGGGCGTCCTGGAAAAACTCTTCGAGCCACCGGAAGGCGCGCACATCGCGGGCGTCTTCCTTCGTCAGTTCGACGCTTCCGAACTCGGCGCGCGCACGCGCCAGCGCGTCGGCCTTTGCGAGGCCGGCGTCCATGTGCTTCTTCGCCTGCATGATGAGGTGAAAATCCATCTCGTCGTGAAGGTCGCGTTCGGCGCGCGAACGCGCGAAGACCGCCCGAATGCGGCTGAACCATCCGCGTGTGGTCATGCTACGCGAGCCTCAGGACGCGACCGACCGCAGCCGAAAAGCGCGCCCAGTCCTCGGATTCCTGCTCGAGGCGGCGCCTGCCGGTGGCGGTGATCTGGTAGAACTTCGCGCGGCGCCCGAGTTCGGAGACGCCCCATTCCGAGCGGATGAGCCCCTGCTGCTCGATGCGGTGCAGCGCGGGGTAGAGCGACCCCTGATTGACCTGCAGCACATCCTGCGAGATCTGTTGAATCCGTTCGGAGACGGCCCAGCCGTGCATGGGGTCGCCGCGGAGCGTGCGGAGGATCAGGAGGTCGAGGGTGCCCTGAAGCAGGTCGAGTCGCGATGTCATGGTGTTGGTGTCGAGTGTCTACACAACTCTAGGATTCTTGGTGTCGGCTGTCAACACCAAGAAATACGGAGGACCCCGAAAATGGGTTTCAGCGATCCTTCGGCTATCTTTTCCATGGTCACCTTCACCCATAGCCTGGGAGTCTCGGATGCCGGCCTACGTGATTGCCGATGTTTCGGTGCACGACGCAGAGCAGTACAAGGAATACATCGTCATGGCGCCCGTCTCGATCGCGCAGTACGGCGGACGATATCTGGCGCGCGGCGGAGCGAAGGAATCGCTCGAAGGGACGTGGCAGCCGACGCGGCTCGTGATTCTCGAGTTTCCCACGATGGCGCGCGCGAAGGAGTGGTGGAGTTCACCGGAGTATGCCCCGGCGAAGGCCCTGCGCAATAAGACGGCCTCGGCGAATCTGATGCTGCTCGACGGATACAACCCGGCCTGACCGGCGGCGTCCGCATGGGCAACTTCACGGGCACGTTCACCCACATCAATCCGAGTCTCCTGCTCGAGGGGACCGCAGTCATCGTCGCCGCGCTGTCGGCGATGATCACGGCCGCGAAAAAGGAAATGGATTTCGTCGGCGTGTATGTGCTCGCGCTGGTGACGTCGTTTGGCGGCGGCACGATTCGCGATTTGCTGCTCGACCGCCGGCCGTTCTTCTGGGTGGAACGCTGGGAATATCTGGTGATCGTGCTCGGGCTCTGCATCCCGTTCGTCTACAGCCGGTGGCTGTACCACTGGGCGACGACGCTGGTCGCGCGCGCGCAGATCATCGACGCGCTCGGGCTTGGATTTTTCACGATCTCCGGAACCGAGCTCGCGGCAAAGGCCGGGATGCCGGCGATCATCTGCGCGCTGCTCGGCGTCGTCACCGGAACGGGCGGCGGTGTGATTCGCGATTTGATCATCAAGGAGATTCCGGCGCTCTTTCAGCACGGGCGGCTGCACGCGACGGCGGCCGTTGCGGGCGCGGC
>DASYSH010000198.1:0-3240 GCA_036003525.1 Gemmatimonadaceae bacterium
TCTTCATCGATCTGCAAGCGGCCCGCGGTGTCGAGAATGACCACACGATCCCGCTCGTGCCGCGAGACTTCGAGTCCCGCGCGCGCGATCTTCACCACGTCGGTCGTCGAGCGATCGGCGTAGACCGGAATTCCAAGATCCTTGCCGAGCGTTTCGAGCTGGTCGATCGCGGCGGGACGGTACACGTCGCCGGCGATCATGCGAACCTGTCTCCCCTCACCCTTCAGCCGCCGCGCGAGTTTCGCCGCGGTGGTCGTTTTTCCAGAACCCTGCAAACCAACCATCATCACGACCGTCGGCGGAACGCTCGAAAGCCTGAGCGCTTCGCGACGTTCGCCGAGCATGATGGTCAGCTCGTCGAACACGATCTTTACGAGCTGCTGCGCAGGACTCACGGTGCGCAGCTGCGAAACTCCGACGGCCTTCTTCGTTACACGATCGAGGAACTCACCGGTGAGCTGAAAATTAACGTCAGCTTCGAGCAGGATACTGCGCACATCGCGCAGGCCGTCCTTGATGTCGGACTCGGACAGCGTGCCACGGCCGCGGAGCTTTGCGAAGGTGGCTTCTAGCTTAGATGATAGTTCGTCAAACATTGAGCCTTACAAGCTACTCGACTGACTGCCTGTATCCAAGGGGAATTACGGGCGTTTTTGCCTAAAACGAGTGAACTGTTAACCACTAACTGTTGGTCGGTTAACCAAGGTTTTCCGTCCGGGGCACGAGACTCGCCGACGAGGACGTTTGTTGACTTATTCTTTCACAGAACACCGAGCGACAGTTAGTGGTTAACAGTTCACTCGTCGTACACGGTGCCCGCGCCGCTAGTCCATCGGTTCGCGTGGAACTAGCTTAGCCATCGTGACTCCAACGCTCCCCTCCGAGCTCCCCCTCCTCGCTCTTCGCTCCACGATCGTCTTCCCCCACGGCACCATCGCCGTGCAGATGGGCGCCCCCGACAATCTCGCGCTCCTCCGAGCCCATCCCGAGCCGGGCGCACTCGTACTGCTTGCCGTCGCGCTCGGCGATGACGCGCAGGACCCCGCGCGTCTCGACGGGCGAATCGGCGTTTTTGCGCGCGTAAAGGAGCGGAGCAGTTCTGGCGCGGAGACAATCCAGGTGACGCTCGAAGGGCTCTCACGTGCGCGCATCGGCGCGCTCACGAGCCGCGCGCCGTTTCCGGTCGCGCGGGCCGAACCAGTCGAGGAAATCGCGGCGCCGCGTGAAAGTTCGGTTGCGCTGATGGACCGCATCGTGCTCACGGCGGAAGCGCTCGTCGAGCGCAACGAGCAGTTTCCCGCAGAGGTGCCGGGCCTGCTGCGCCGCGTCGCGAACGATCCGTCGCGTTTCGCGGATCTCGCGGCGGCGCATGGGAACCTGCGCATCGCCGAGCGCGACGAGGTGCTCCAGCGGCTCGACGTCGCCGCGCGGCTGGAGTTCGTCGCGTCGAAGTGGGACAAGGAAATCGCGCGCGCGACCGTTCTCGAAGAAGTGAAGCAGCAGACGGAAGTAAAAGTCGAGCAGCACCACCGCGAGTTTTTTCTCCGCCAGCAGCTGCAGGCGATTCGCGCGGAACTCGGCGAGCATGATCCCACGGAGAGCGACGCGCAGGAACTGCTCCGCCAGATCGAAGCGGCCAACCTCCCGGAGCGTGTCGCGCAGGAGGCGAAGCGCGAAACGGAACGGCTGCGCATGCTGTCGTCCGCGTCGAGCGAATATCAGGTGCTGCGCAATTATCTCGAATGGATTCTCGCGCTGCCGTGGCACGCGAAGTCCGGCGACGAGGACATCGCGCTCGAAAAGGTCGAGGCCGCGCTCGATTCGCGGCACTACGGACTCGAAGAAGCGAAAGAGAGAATTCTCGAGTACCTGTCGGTGCGAAAGCTGCTCAAGCAGAGCGGCGGATATTCGCACGGTCCGATTCTGTGCTTCGTCGGCCCGCCGGGCACGGGCAAGACTTCGCTCGGCGAGGCGATCGCAAAATCAATTGGAAGGGCGTTCTATCGCATTTCGGTCGGCGGGGTTCGCGATGAAGCCGAGATCCGCGGACATCGCCGCACGTACGTCGGATCGCTGCCCGGATTGATTCTGCAGGCGCTGCGCCGTGTCGAAGTCTGCGATCCGGTCCTGATGATCGACGAGATCGACAAGATGCAGGGCGGCGGACCGAGCGGCGATCCGCTCGCGGCGATGCTCGAAGTGCTCGATCCGCAGCAGAACGCGTCGTTCGTCGACCATTATCTCAATTTGCCATTCGATCTGCGCCCGGTGCTGTTCATCTGCACGGCGAACAATCTTTACGACATTCCCGCCGCGCTGCGCGATCGCATGGAAGTCATCCGCATCGCGGGTTACACAGTCGAAGAAAAAGTCGAGATCGCGTGGCGGTACTTGCTCCCGCGCATGGTGCTCGAGCACGGCATCACCGATCTCGATATCCAGTTCACCGACGAAGCGCTGTCCACGATCTCGAGCAGATATTCGCGCGAGGCCGGACTGCGCGGGTTCGAACGCAATCTCTCCGCGCTCATGCGCCGCCGCGCGCGCAGAAAAGCGCAGGGCGAGCAGGGTGCGTGGGTGATCGACACGCCGCGCATCGAGGAAGTGCTGGGCTCGCCGAGCTATTCGCTGCACGAGGCCGAGGTCGAGGCGGAGATCGGCACGGTGACCGGACTCGCGTGGACGGCCGCAGGCGGGGAACTCATGACGATCGAAGCGCTGCGCATGCCCGGCAACGGCAAACTGACCGTGACCGGACAACTCGGCGGCGTCATGCGTGAATCCGTGGACGCCGCTTGCTCGTACGTACGATCACGGGCGCGCGTGCTGCGGATCGTCGATGCGGAGATGAAGCAGACCGATCTCCACATCCACTTCCCTGCGGGATCAGTTCCGAAAGACGGTCCGAGCGCCGGGGTGGCGGTCACGCTGGCGATCGCCAGCGTGATGAGCCGCCGCGCCGTGCGACGTGATGTCGCGGTCACCGGCGAGGTCACCCTGCGCGGACGGGTGCTGGAAATCGGAGGCGTGAAAGAGAAAGTGCTGGCCGCGTATCGATCGGGACTGCGCAACGTGATGTTGCCGGCGGCGAACGAGAAAGATTTGCGCGAAGTGCCCGCGGCGGTGCGTGATCACGTCACGTTTTCATTCGTGAGCACGATGGACGAAGTGATCGCTGCGATGCTGCTGCCGGGAGGCGTCGCCCAACTTGCGGATTCGGAACTGAACGACGCGCGACCG
>DASYSH010000199.1:0-9318 GCA_036003525.1 Gemmatimonadaceae bacterium
GCAATCCGCAGCACATTCGGAAGGCTCAGCATAAGTGCACCGCCGTGGCTTTGAACGTGAAATACACGGTGTCACCAACCTCAAGCGCGAGCTCGTCGGCGGAATATGTCGTGACCGCCGCGATCAGTTTCGCGCGGCCAACGTCGATCGCGATTCTCCACAGCGGACCGGCAGATACGATCGACGAAACGCGGCCCTCGAATTGATTTCGCGCGGAACTCTGCGCAGGCGTCGAGCGTGAGACGAGGATTTCCTCGGCGCGAATGATCGCGTTGCACGAACCGGCGGGCGCGTCGCTCATCACGTGCATCGCGAGTGCGCCGCTGCGAAAAACGGGGGCGCCATTTTCGATCGCGACCTTGCCCGCGAATACGTTCTCGGCGCCGAGGAACGACGCGACGTACGGCGTCGCCGGGCGCCGGAAGACGTCGGCCGGTTCCCCGCTCTGCAGCACGCGCCCGCCGTCGAGAAGGATCGCGACGTCGCCGAGCGACCCCGCTTCGGCGAAATCGTGCGTCACATGGAGCGTCGTGAGCCCCCATTCGCGATGAATCGCGCGGACTTCGTTGCGCGCGGCGGCGCGCCGCGGCGGATCGAGCGCGGAAAACGGTTCGTCGAGAAGCAATATCTCGGGCCGCCGCGCGAGTGCGCGCGCAAGCGCGACGAGCTGACGTTCGCCACCGCTCAGCGAGCGAACCGCGCGGGGATACAGCGTGTCCACTCCAAGCCGGCGGGCGACTTCGTTTGCGGTCTCCGCATCGGCGGCGCCGTAGTTCACATTCTCCGCCACGGACAGATGCGGAAAGAGAAATCCGTGCTGGTAGACGAGACCGACGCCGCGCGACTCGGCCGGCGCGGTGCTCGCGTCGCGTCCTGAGAGCATCACCATGCCGCTGCTTTGCGGAAGGATTCCGGCGATCACTTCGAGCAGGGTGGTTTTGCCGGATCCGGTGGGACCGATCACCACCGCGTACGCGCCGAAGGGCACTTCCAATGAAATATTCTCGAGGGCGAACGCCCCCACGCGCGCGCTCATGTTCGCGACGCCGATCACGCGGCCTCCGGGACGTCGCCCATTCGCAACGCGCGCAGTGCGGTCAGCGGAATCAGCGAGAGCAGCACCAGCGCGGCGGCAACGGGCAGCGCTTCGGTGAGCCCGAAGCCGGTGAAGCGATCGTACGCGAGCACGCTCACGACTTTCGGATTGTACGCGAGAATGACGATCGCGCCGAACTCACTCACGGCCCGCGCCCAGCTCACGATGCCTGCCGCGATAAGCCCGCGCGCGGCGAGCGGCAGCGTGACGCGGCGGAACGCGCGCGCCGGCGAATCGCCGAGTGTGCGCGCCACGCCTTCGAGGCGCGCATCGACGCGCGCGAACGCTTCGCGCGCACCGCTTACAAAGAGCGGTGCCGAGACGAACAGCATCGCGGCGATGATGCCGAGCGGCGTGCCGACGATGCGCAGCCCCAGCTGAAGGAGCGAGCCGCCGACCGCGCTGCCGCGGCCGAGCAGCAAGAGCAGCGCGATGCCGGCGACGGGGTGCGGAATGAGCAGCGGGAGATCGAGCACCGCAGAAACGAGCGCGCGTCCACGAAACGCGCGGCGCGCGAGAAGCCACGCGAGCGGCGCGCCGCAGAGCGCGGCGATCAGCGTTGCGCCGGTCGCGGTGAGCGCGGTGAGCGCGAGCGAGTGGCGCAACTCTGCATCGCTCCACAGCTGCGTTGCGCCCTGCGGACCCGCGGCCGCGACGAGCTGGACGACCGGAAGCACGAGAAAGAGCAGGAGCAGCGCACTCGCCGCTCCCGCCATCAATCCCGCCGAGCTAGAACGGCGCACGCATCGAAAAAATTATGTTGTGATCGGTTGTGTGAAACGACGACACCGCCATCTGCACGCCCGCGCCGAATGTAAACCCGACGCGATCCGTGATGTGCATCCGGCCGATTACGACGCCGGGTGTGACGAGCGTCTGTTCTTTTCCATCATTCTTTCCGCCGGAAAACCAGCTCTGGTTGATCTCCAGCTCCGGCCAGATTTTGGCCAGCGCGTGGAGCTGAAATGTGTGATTCCACGTGTACGTGCGCCCGATCGCCGAAGTATTTCCAGCGGGTTCGGCCGCTCCGATGGTGCCCTGGATGTCAAACATTCCCCACCCTTTACCGTATGCGAGCGTCGGCGTGATGATGGCCTTCGGCTGGCCGTTGCCGTACGACGCCGACGGAAAGGTCGAGCTCACGAACGCAGTGAGGATGTAGTTGCCATGCTCTTCGTTCGCGGAGAGCAAGCGGTATTTCACAAGGAGCTGAAAATCTCCCCAGCCGTCTTTGACGGCCGGATTGTTATGGACGATGTACGCCGGCACCGCGGCGATGATCTCGACGTTCTCAAACGGGATCAGTTCGAGTCCTTTCGTGTTGCCATATGTCTCGGTGTACGGGCCACCAGGTTTCGGCTGCGACCAGTTTACGTCGTAGCGGAATTCCTGTTCGAGGCGCGGCGTCGTCGTCGCGAGCGGCGTGAGCCAGTGCGGCTGTTCGGCTTTGGACTTGTCGGAGCGTTCGAACCAACGGGCCCAAAAGCCCTTAGGTTCGGCGCTGGATGTCGATGGGGTTTGTGCCGCGGCGGTGCCGGCAAGCATAAGGAAGGCAAGCGATAGTATGCGCATAGTCTGCACAAACTAGCGCGTTAGGGACGTTTAGGGAATGTTACGGCAGTCATACGGCGCGGTGCGCTGCCGCTATTCAGAGTTTATGGCTCGAGCTCGTAGCCGATAGGTTGGGCCCGTCAATACCCGCCTTTCATAGCTCAGCGCCTGCAGTTGCAACAGCTCGCAGCTCCGAAGGACGAGTTCTGACACACCATACCAGTGAGTCAATGAGCTTGACCTTACAGCTTCCGGTATGCATCTGACCTGCGGCAGCGACAGCTAAACGCCCTTCGCGATCATTACCTCGGTCGATTTTACGACCGCGAATACTTCATCGCCGACCGCCAGACGAAGGCGTTCTGCCGACGACCGGGTGATGATCGAGACGATTTCCTGATCGGCGATTTGGATGCGCACTTCCGCCATGACGCCATCGGCGACGATCGACGAAATCGTCCCGCGCAACCGATTGCGCGCGCTGAGCTCGAGCGCGCCCATCGAATCGTTGTTCACAGAGGCTATGCTGGAATCTGTCAATCTCGTGACAGAGAGTTTCGAGCGGGAGAAGAGCCATTTGCGCCCGAACCGGGTGGCCGGAAGCTGCCCGATGCGAGCCAGATGCTGCACGCGTTTCACGTGCAGATGCAAAAGCTTCGCGGCTTCGGCCGCGGTGATCAGGTCGTCCATGCGAATGATTCTATCACTAGCGGCGAGCCCGCGCGCCATCCCATTCGGAGCGGACTGTGTCTAATGAAGCGCCAGCACGTGAAGAAAGAGCGATATTCTTCGCCATCCCCTGACCAATCCAAACACATGCTCAAGCGTTATCCCGCCGGCGTTGCCGCCACCCGAACGTTCGTCGCCGTCATCGCGCTCCTGGTGCTCGGCGCCGCGACTCCGATAAAACCCGACCTGCTCTCGGGACTCGTCTGGCGGAACGTCGGACCATTCCGCGGCGGCCGCATCAGTGCGGTCTCGGGCGCAATTGGCGAACCCGGCGTTTTCTACGCAGGTACACCCGCCGGTGGAGTCTGGAAAACAACGAGCGCCGGCGAGACATGGTATCCGGTGTTCGACGCGATCAAGGAGGTTTCCTCGATCGGCGCGGTCGAAGTCGCGCCGTCGAATCCGAACATCGTGTACGTCGGCGCCGGCGATAAGGTGAACGGCGGCGGCGCGAATGTCGGCAACGGCATTTACAAATCCGAAGACGCGGGCGCGACCTGGCGCCATCTCGGCCTCGACGACTCGCGTGTAATTCCGTCGATCCTCGTAGATCCGAAAAATCCCGACCTCGTGCTCGTCGCATCGGAAGGCAATCTCTGGAAAAAAAGCGAGAGCCGCGGCGTGTTCCGCAGCACCGACGGCGGCCGCACGTGGACGAAGACGCTCTATGTCAACGATTCCACGGGCGTGCAGAAAATCGCGCGCGCGTTCGATCGTCCCGACGTGATTTTTGCAACGACGATCCGCCACTACAACGCAGCGGTTCCCGCATCGGGAATTTTTCCGGCGCCGCCCACTCCCGCGCCGGGCACGACGCCGCCCGCGGTGCCGTCGGCGACGCGGCTTTACAAGTCGACCGACGAAGGCATGACGTGGACCGAAGTCACCGGCGGCGGATTGCCGCGGCTCAACGGCTGCGAATATGTCGCCGTCGCGCAGAACACGAATGCGCAGCGCGTGTTCGTCATCGGCAACAACGGTTTGTTCCGCACCGATGACGGCGGCACGACATGGAAGCAGATGGACAAGGACGACGACCGCATCCGCAACGGACAGGGCGGTTACAACTGCGGCATCTACGTCAACACGAAAAATCCTGATGTCGTCTACTCGCTGCACACGTCGAGCTATATCTCCACCGACGGCGGCAACACGTTCACGGGATTCAAGGGCGCGCCTGGGGGCGACGATCCGCAGCAGATGTGGCTCGATCCGACGAACAGCAATCGAATTCTGTTCGGCGTCGACCAGGGAGCGACCGTCACGCTCGACGGCGGAAAAACCTGGAGTTCATGGTACAACCAGTCGACCGAGCAGGTCTATCACATCTCCGTCGACAATTCATTTCCGTACTGGATTTACGCGACACAGCAGGACGCCGGCTCGGTGCGCACGCGCAGCCGCGGAAACTACGGCGCGATCTCACCGGTCGATCAGAGCGCCGTTCCCGCGTGGGAATGGGGCACGATCATTCCCGATCCGCTGAACGCGAATACCGTGTATGCGAGCGGAAATCCCGGCGGTCTCGAAAAAGTCAGCTATCCATCGGAGCAGTGGGTCGCCGTGAGCCCCACTGCGGACCCCGGCCTGCATCTGCGTTCGGCGTTCTCGCAGCCGATCCAGTTTGCACCGTGGAACAAGCACGAACTGCTCGCCGGATTCCAATTCGTCATGGCGACGACGGACGCCGGATTGCACTGGAAAAAGATCAGCCCAGACGTAACCTGGCCCAAGGGCGTGACGCCGGTGGCGGACACGGCTGTCGTTCCGCCGGGGACGTATCCGCGCGGCGCGATCGAGACGATGTCGGCCAGCACGGTTGGACGCGGCACGATTTGGGTCGGCACGAATACGGGCGTCATCAAGGTCACGAAGGACGAGGGCAAGACGTGGGACGATGTTTCGATCCCGAACCTTCCCTTCGCGCCGCGCGCGCTGATTTCGATCATCGACGCATCGCACACGGATGCCGGCGGCGCCTACGTCGCCGTCGACGAATCGCGGTCGGGTGACTATTCACCCTATTTCTATCGCACGCACGATTTCGGCAAAACGTGGACCCGCATTTCCAACGGGCTGCCGTCCAACGAGCCGAGCGCGAGTTTTCCGCGCGTGATCCGCGCGGACCCGATGCGCGCGGGATTGCTCGTCGCGGGCACGGAAAGCGGGATGTATGTCTCGTTCGACGATGGCGACAACTGGCAGTCGCTGCAGCTGAACCTGCCGAATACGTCAATGCGGGACATCGCGTTCGCGGGCAACGATCTCGTCGTCGGGACGTATGGCCGCGGAATCTGGGTGCTCGACGACTATGCGGTGCTGCGGCAGATGACTCCGGCGGTCGCCGCCGAGCCCGTGCATTTGTTCAAACCCGACGCAACGGTGCGCGCACGGCGCAACACGAGCTTCGACACGCCGCTACCGCCGGAAGTGCCGCATGCGCTGAACCCGCCCGATGGCGCGCTGATCTATTACTCGCTCGACTCGAAACCGTCAGGTGAAGTCACGATCGACATTTTGGACTCGGCCGGGACGACGCTGCGCCACATCTCGAGCACAGCCGCCGAACCGGTGAAGGAAGCGGCGAAGCCGCCGCATCCGAATTGGTGGGTCGCGCCGCCGTACGCGCTGCCGGCGATGGCGGGACTGAATCGCGCGAACTGGGATCTGCGACTGGACGCGCCGCCGGCGTTCACGCACACGTTCGAGATCAACGCGAACCCGGGGCTGACGCCGACATCACCGGAAGGAATCATTGCGCCGCCCGGAACGTACACGGTGAAGCTCAACGTGAACGGAAAGAGTTACACGCAGAAACTCACGCTGACGAACGATCCGCGTTCGCCCGCGACGAACGCGGATGTGAAGGCGCAGTATGCGCTGCTGCGAAGAATCAACGACGAAGCGAAACGCGCCTGGGATGCGTACGCGCAAGTCGATGCGATGCGTTCGAGCGTGAAGTCGCGCATGCCGGCGGACACCGCGAGCGAAGCCGCGAAGGCACTCAAGGCATTCCGCGCGAAGCTCGACACGGTCGGAGGCAACGGCGGAGTCGGCGGTCGCAGGCCGCCGCCGAATTTCTATGCGCTGAACGCGAACTTCATCGGCCAGCTCACGTCGCAGGACAACGCGGACCAGGCGCCGACCGAAGCGATGGTCGCGGGATTTGACGCGGCATGCACAGACCTCGGCAAGGCGGTCGCGAGCTGGACCGCGATTAATTCAAAAGATCTCGCCGATTTGAATTCCGTGCTGGGCAAAAACGGTGCGCAGTCCATAAGCGCCGCCGCCGGGGTCAAAGCACCCGTCTGCGCAGCACCACACGCTCAGTCCGCCGCGCCGACTCCGCGGAAGAGATAGCTCAGCTTCACAAAAAAACCGTCAGTGGTCCGCCGCAGTTTCTGAAATGCGAGCGGATCACTTTCGGTGAGGCTGTTGCCGTAGCCGGCGAACACCACCGTTCCGGGATTGGGCCGGTATGAAATCAGGAAATCGGCGCGCAGCGTGTTCGACGTTTGCGCGGTCGACGCGGTGAAACCGCCGCTGCCATTGGAGACGAGCAGCGTGCGGCCGGTCACGGGATCCACCAGCGGCTGCTGCACGGTCGCGGTGTATTGCGAGACGACGCGCACGAACAGGGGGCGCGCGAGCTGATACTCGACTTTCACGCGCGGAATGCGCGTCGACATCACCTGTGCGCCGTCGCTGTGGCGGGTGAACGCCGAGCTCACGTACGTCGCGGTCACGCGCAGGCGGTCGTCGGGCCGCAGAAAGAGCGATAGGCTGTAATCCGTCCGGTAAATCGACGACGCTTCAAAAAAGTCGATGTCGTTCCCGATGGTCGTTCCCGCCGCCGCGGAGAACCGCTGGAACTGCGGTGTGGAGATGCCGAAATTCACGACGGAATTCGTGATGCGCCCGAGCGGCACGAACGGAGCGGCCGCACCCGCTGCATTGGTTGCGCGCACGTTCGCGTACGCCGACGAATCGAATGCGTAGCTGCCTTCGGATGGCGAAACGCTGACATTCCACCCGCCGCGCAGCGTGAACGACATCATCGTCGAGATGTTTTCTTCGAGCACGTGTCGGCCGGCCATGAAATCGTTGTAATCCCACGTGCCGCTCTGCCTGAAGAACACATTGAAGCGCTCGAGCAACGCGCCGGGCGCGCCGTACCACGTGTAGCGATTCGCGATCCCCGGCTGCACGACTCCGGTGCGCGCGACGAACCCGTTATCCGTTTGAAAATCGGGGTGGATGCCGAGCACGTTGTAGTGGAAACCATACGCGCGTCCCGTGCGATCGACGACAGCTTCCCACATCGGCCCGGTCGCGGTGACGCCGCCCTGCGTGGTGCTGCTCGCGACGGCCTGGAACTGCGCGAAGTACAGTTTTCCAAAAGTGATGTGGACGTCGCCGCCGCCGACGGTATTATCGCGGCCGCCGCCGACGCGATCCGAATACAAAATGCCGGCGGTGGACTGCGCGCCGATGTCTCGCTGAAGCCGCACGATATCAACGAGCGGACTGCCGCCATTTGGAGTCGTCGACGCCGCATCGAGCGCGGACAGCACGGCGATGTCATTGCTGCCGAGTTTCCCGGTGAGCTTCACGGCGGCGTCGGGCTGCGAGATCCGCCGCGTGTACACGAGCGTGTTCGGCACATTGAACAGCTCGCTCCCCTCAACGAAGAACGGGCGCTTTTCGGGATAGAACAGCGCGAACCGCGCATCGGTCGCGATCTGCGTCGCGTCGGCCTCGACCTGAGAAAAATCCGGCTTGTACGTGCCGTTGAGCACGTAGTTGCTGCCGATTCCCCAGCGAACGTTGCCGCCGAGTTGTGTATGAGACGTGTACGACCAGCCCGGCGCCGCCGTCGCGGGATTTCCCGCGATCGCGTCCGTGAGTTCCGGATTGATGTCGAGCACCTGTCCGTGTGTGATGCCGGTGATGCCGCGCAGTTCGCCTTCCTGCGCAATGAAGCTCGCCGAGGCTTTCCGCGCCGGCGTCCACGTTTCTTCGTAGCCGTTGTGCTGCGTGTGCCGGTCGAACTGGATTCCCCAGCGATGCTCGCGCGCTTCCGGATAGCGGATGCTCGAGAACGGAATTCTTATTTCGACTTCGTATCCGTAGTCCGTGAGCCGCCCTTTCGATTCCCACTGATAGTCGGCGCTTAGATCATTTTGTCCGGGCGCGACATTTGCGCCGGGAATGAATCCGCCGCCTTCGTTCTTGGTGCCGTCGGCCTGCACGCCCAGCGGGTTCACGATGAACACGACGGCTTTCCGTCCTTCGCGAAACGTGTCGATGTGAATTTCGATATTGTCGTCGTTGCCGATGTTGTCACGGTCGGCGAGCGTCGCGCGCACGATCCCGTGCGGCTCGAACGCGCGGATGCCGAAGTACATCGCGGTCGGCGAATACCAGACCAGCACTTCGGTCGAATCGGGAGCGGCGCGCTGATCGGCCGGCGAGTACTCAGAAAATCCGGTCAGCAGCGCCGCGCGGCGCCACACGGGCTCGTCGAGCCGGCCATCGATGACGATCGCGGTATCGACGCGAGGCGCGGTCGCTTCACGCTGCCCTTTCAGCGCGTGGAAAACCTTAGGCTCGGCGGCGAGCTGAAATGCGAGAACAATGGGGAGAATCATGGAGCGCGGAATATAACGGCTGTTCCGCTCGTTCAACCTCATTTTCCGATTTGGAACGGATTACGCCGATTCGATCGGATAACTGCAAACAACAAACTGCCTTTGTCGCGGATTACGCGGATTGGATCGGATACTGCAAAAAACAAACGGCCTTTGTCGCGGATTTACACGGAAACGGGCGGATACTGCAACTGCAAAATTCTCTTACCACGGATTTCACGGACACAGCGGATAAAGCAAAAGACTCTCTTAAGGAACGACAATTAAGAAAGTCATTTGCAGTATCCGCCG
>DASYSH010000200.1:0-3164 GCA_036003525.1 Gemmatimonadaceae bacterium
GGAACGTCATCATCGTCACGACGGGAATCGCGCGGCGCTGGTTCGAGGAAGGGGACATCCTCCGCACCGACACCATCGTCGTCGACGAGATCCATCAGACCTCGGCCGAGCTGGAGCTCTGCCTCGCGTTAGGCAAGCGGGCAGGCTGCCGTTTCATCTGGCTGTCGGCGACGGTGGATCCCTCGTTCTACGCGCGCTATCTCAACGCATCGAGCGTCGTCGAGAGCAGCGTATACGATCCGAACAAAGCGGCGAAGGTCGAAGTCGTGCGTTCGGAGCCGCTGCGATTCCTCGACGACAAATTCCTCACGCAGGTGATGAAGGAGAAACGCGGCGTCGGAGTTTTTCTCCCGACGCGCGCCGGAGTCGAACAGGCCGCCGCGACCGTCGGCGCCCGTTTTCCGCGAATTACGTCGCAATTTTATCACGGCGGCGAGCCGATTCGCGTGATCCGTCCGTTCCTCGAGGGCGGCGTCGAAAAGCCGTACCTGCTCGCGATGACGGCGGCCGGGCAGAGCGCGCTCAACGTGCAGGGACTCGATACTGTGGTGATCCACGATTCGCGGTTCGCGAACGTCGTCGATCACGGCCGCAATGTTCTCACACGCGTGCACCTCGGCGCGAATGAGATTCTGCAGATGGCGGGACGCGTGCATGGACGCGTCGCCGGCGGGCGCGTGTTCATTCTCTCGGATCGCGATATCCGTTTCGACGCGCTGCGGCCGACGGCGCCAGAGTTCCAGCTCGCGGGTGATTCGGAGCGCGTCGCGCTCACCTGCGCCGATCTCGCGGTGCGCGCGGACGATCTCGAACTGCCCGTGCCGCTCGACCGCGCGAGTTACATCAAGGCGATCGCGAAGCTGGAAGTCCGCGGAATCATCGAGAATGGACGGCTCACGCGCTACGGAAAGGCCGTTGAAGCGATGCCGGTCGACCGTCCGTGGGCCGAACTGCTCGTGCATTGCGACGACGCGCTGCTGCCGTATGTCGCGGTCATGAGCGCGATCGAGTCGCTGCACCGCATGACGCGCGAGGATCGCGATATCGACGGACTCGTCGTGCGCGGCAGCGACAATCTCACCGCGTACAATGTGTACGCGGAAGCGTTCACCAAATGCGGTTACGTGGGCGAAGTGTACGGGTTGCCGCGCCATCTGTTCGATCCTTCGATCGAACAATGGGCTGAGCGTCGCGGCGTGCTCGTTAAGGCCGTCGAAGACGCCGCACTCGGCATGGCGAGCATCTTCCGCGCGGTGAAACTGCCGCTGCCCGATGTGATGCCGCGCGTAAACGAGATGATCGAGCGGCGGTTCGTCGATCTGCTCGCGAAGATTCAGCCGTTCGATCTCGTGATCGACGAGGTCACGGCGGATGGGAGCGAGGCGAGGGTTTCCAAGACGAGCGTGGCCGGCACATGGGGCGCGATCAGCGGGACGCTGCGTTACTTCGCCGACGCGTACGGAAATCCGCGCGCCGCGATCGAGGGCACGAACGTGCCGATGACGCTGATCAAGCGGTACGCGACATCGAGCGGGCAGACGCTCGTGTACGACGCGCGGCATAAACAGTCGCCGCTCGCCCTCGAGCGGAAAGTCGACTATTTCGGTTTCGAGCTCGAGCGTGAACGCGAAGCGGTGCACGAATTTCCCGCAGGGATGGAAGCCGACGCGCGCCGCGTGCTCGCCGACGCGCTCGCGCGCGGCGAGGCGCGTCACGCGGCGGTGATGCGAAACCGGCAACCGATCGACGAGGTGCGCGAAGCATATCGCCGGTCAGGCGGAAAAACTCCGCGGCTTGGTCAGGCCGAACTTTCCGCATGGTACGGGGCGCAGCTCGCCGACGTGCGCAATCTGCACGAATACCGCGCCGCCCCGCTGCGATTCGACGCGGACGCGTTCGTCCCGCGCGAGGTGCGCGCGGAGCTCTCGGGACTCCCCGGCGCGGCGGAGATTCGGGATCGCACGGTGCCGGTTCACTATGAGATCGAAGAAACGGCGAATGGGCCGCTCGGAGTTGCGCGGCTTGTGATTCCCGAAAAAATCGCGCGCGGGATCGTGCAGGAAGAACTGCCCGAACTCGATCGCCCGCTTCGATTCACGATCACACGAGGCGGGCGCGGCTCGGTGAAGGCCGACTCGCTCGATTCAATCGCAGACGCTCTCAGCCAGCCGTTTACGGATGACGAGATGCGGAATTCGAAATCCGGCAGCAGATTCGATATGCGCGGCGACAAGCGCGGGCGGGACCAGCGCGGCGGGCCGCCGCCGCACGGCAAGAAGGGGCACGACAAAGCATCGCACCGGCCGGGCTCACCATCGGGGCGAGGCAAGCGAAGGGGGAAACGGTAATGGAACGACGCGACTTGTTGCGGGCGATCGGTGCCGCAGCCGCATTCACGATGATGCCGCGCACGGCACAGGCCGCGTGGGAGACCGTTGCCGCGTCGCCGGGCGCACTGCCGCGCGTGATCACCGACGAGCGCGCTGAATTAATTGCGGCGCTCGCCGATGCGATCATCCCGCGAACTGACACACCGGGCGCGACGGATGTCGGCGTGCCGGCATTCATAGACGTCATCGTCGCCGAGTACTACAACGATGATGAGCGCGCGCTCTTCCTCTCCGGAATCGATTTGATCGGCGCGCGGGTGAGGCGCGGCGACGCGACCTCTTTCGCGGGCCTTTCGCCGGAATCGCAGAAGGCGCTGCTCGATGCCCTCGATCAGCCGGTGGATCGTCAGGCTCCCGACGCGCGCGCATGGTCGCGGCTCAAGGGACTCGTCGTGCACGGCTATTTTACGAGCGAGCGTGTGCAGAAAGACGTTTTGCAAACCGTGATCATGCCGGGCCGGTTCGATGGCAACGCGCCGATGAAGACGGCCGGAGGCTCCCATGGGTGAGCTCACGAAGTTCGATGCGATCGTCGTCGGATCGGGAATAAGCGGAGGCTGGGCCGCGAAGGAGCTCGCCGAGCGCGGGCTGAAGACGATCGTTCTCGAGGCGGGCGGACCGACGGATCCGGCGACGGATTTTGTCGAGCACGTGCAGCCGTACGAAATGCACTTCCGCGGCTACGGCGACCGCAAAGCACTCATGCGCGACTATCCCATTCAGCGCGAGTGCTATGCGTGCGACGAACTCGGCCACAAGTTTTTCGTGAACGAT